>NZ_JCABYM010000144.1:39446-61388 GCF_059499385.1 Limnoglobus sp.
CGCCCGCCGCCCCCCCCGCGCCCCCCCGGGGGGGGGGGGGGGGGCCGGGCGCGGCCCCCCCCCCCGCCCCCCCCCCCCCCCCGCGGGGGCCCCCCCCCCCCCCCCCACCACCCTACACGACGATCTCCTGGATCGGCTCGTCGCCGCGGACGACCGGGTGCATGCTGAACGGGCCGGTGTGCCCGCCGCCGACCGACCACCGGCCGACGATCCGCCCCTCGCCGTCGTTGCGGCCGACGTACTCGACCTCGTGCTTGCCGAGGTACTGCTTGGTCATCCGAAGTTCGCCCGTCGTCGGGTCGAACCGGCCGGCGAAGACGAACACGCCGACCACGTCGTACCCGCGGCCGGTGATCTCGCCGGTCGGGACGAACCGTAACTCGAACTGCTCCATCGGCTGTCGGCCGAGGATGTCTTGCTGCCAGAAGCCCTTCCACGGCCCGCTCGCGTACATCGGTCGTCCCCTCGGAGGTTGCCCCATGATACGCAGGACCTTGACTTCCGAAGTCCGGCTTCGACTTCGGAAGTCGATCCCACGCGGGGGCGGTCCTTCCCGGTCCCGTTGCCCTTCGCCCCGCTCGACTTCCGAAGTCGAAGCCGGACTTCGGAAGTCAGGCTTTCGGCGATTCCCTATCGTTTCTGAATGACTACTAGCGGTGTTCGCCCGTTCGTGTGGATGCTGTGCGGGTGCGGGTGGTTCTCGGCCATGTCGCTGCTGAGCAGCGGCCTCGGGGCGGAAGGCGTCGCCTGGCAGACGCTTGCCACGGTCCGCAGTAGCGTTGCGTTCCTGCTCGCGTTCGTCGTCGCCCTCGCCCTCGGCGTGCCGCTCGTCGTGGTTGGCCCGCGGGCGCTGTGGCTGCGGAGCATCGCCGGCAGCTGCAGCATGCTCTCGACGTTCTTCGCGCTCGCCAACCTGCATGCGTCCGAGGTGCTGACGCTCACGAACACGTTCCCGGTCTGGGTGGCGCTCCTGT
Source organism: Limnoglobus sp. (assembly GCF_059499385.1). NCBI lineage: Bacteria > Pseudomonadati > Planctomycetota > Planctomycetia > Gemmatales > Gemmataceae > Limnoglobus > Limnoglobus sp. Next base: position 40,421 of record NZ_JCABYM010000144.1, read on the forward strand.
CGTGGCCGATGGTCGGCGAGAAGCCCAGTCGCGGCGTGTGGGTGGCCGTCGTCATCGCCGTCGTCGGCGTGTCGCTGGCCGTTTACCCGCGGGAGGGCGAAACCTCCACCGTGCAGGTGTTCCGCCTCGTCCCGGCGCTGTCGGCGGTGGCGGCGTCGTTCTTCACCGCCCTCGCCATGCTCGGCCTGAACCGGCTGAAGGCGATCAAGCCGATGGCCGTCGTCGTCCACTTCTCGGCCGTGTCCACGCTGTTCTGCGCCGCGGCGTTCGTCCTGTTCCCGGTGAAGGACGGCCCGGACCCGTTCCGATCGACGCCCATGACCGTCCGGCTGCTCGGCATCGGCGTCACGGCGATGGTCGGGCAGGTGTTCCTGACGCTCGCGTTCTCCCGCGGCACGGCGACGAAGATTTCCGTCGTCGGGCTGTCGCAGGTCGTCATGGTAATGGCCGTCGAGGCGGCCGCCGGGTGGAAGACGTTCACGCCGATGAACGTCTTCGGCACGCTGCTCATCCTCGGCCCGACCGGGTGGCTGATGATGCGGGAGCGGAAGGCCAAGAAGCCGCCGATCCAGGAGCCGGTGGCGATCGAGTGAGTCGGCCGGCTTGTATATAGCCGCCGGCTTGCCGGCGGGGTTTCGCGACCCCAAAACCCCGCCGGCAAGCCGGCGGCTATATACAGCAGTGACGGCGTGTCCGCCTCGCGCCGCCCGCCCTACAATCGCCGCACGGTCTTCCCACCCCACAGGGCACTTCCCATGCGATCCCTCTCCCTCATCGCCCTCCTCGCCGGCGGCCTCGCGGCCGCGGCCCAGGACGCGCCGCCGAAGGGCGACGTGACGAAGTACAGCTTCGAGAACAGCAAAATCTTCCCCGGCACGTACCGCGACTACTGGGTCTACGTGCCGAAGCAGTACGACGGCAAGACGCCGGCGTGCGTCCACGTCAACCAGGACGGCATCCAGTTCAAGGCCCCGGAGGTCTTCGACAAGCTCATCCACGAGAAGAAGATGCCGGTCACCATCGGCGTCTTCATCATGCACGGCCGGGTGAAGGCGGCGAACGGCGAGCAGGCGCTCGACCGGTTCAACCGCAGCTACGAGTACGACGGCCTCGGCGACAACTACGCCCGGTTCCTGCTGGAGGAGCTGCTGCCGGACGTGGAGACGAAGGCCGCCCCGGACGGGCGGAAGATCGTGCTGTCCAAGAAGGGGAACGACCGGGCCATCGGCGGGTCGAGCAGCGGCGCGATCTGCGCGTTCACCGCCGCGTGGGAGCGGCCGGAGGAGTTCAGCCGCGTCTTCAGCGCGATCGGCACCTACGTCGGCCTCCGCGGCGGGAACGACTACCCGACGCTCGTCCGCAAGACCGAGCCGAAGGCGATCCGCGTCTTCCTGGAGGACGGCGAGAACGACCTGAACATCTACGGCGGCGACTGGTGGATGGCGAACCAGGAGATGGAGCGGGCGCTGAAGTTCGCCGGGTACGAGGTCGAGCACGCCTGGGGCAAAGGCGGGCACAACGGCCAGGCCGCGACGAAGCTGTTCCCCGAGGCGGTCGAGTGGCTGTGGAAGGGCTGGCCGGAGCCGGTGAAGGCCGGGAAGGGGTCGCCGAACTTGCAGAACCTGCTCGTCCCCGGCGAGGGGTGGAAGCTCGTCGGCGACGGGTACAAGTTCACGGAAGGACCGATCGCCAACGCGAAGGGCGAACTGTTCTTCACCGACGTGCCGCAGGGGAAGACGTACAAGGTCGGCGAGGACGGCAAGCCGGTCGAGGTGAGCGCCGACAACGGGCGGGCGTCCGGGTTCGCGTTCGGGCCGGACGGGAAGCTCTACGGCGTCGGCAGCAACCTCGACCCGCTCGTGCGGTACGACGGCGACACCCGCGTGCCGGTCGCGGCCGGGGTGAAGGGGAATGACTTGGTGGCGCTGCACAACGGCAACTTCTACGTCACCGCCCCGAACGGCGCGAACCTGCCGCAGAGCAAAATTTTGCTCGTCACCGCGAAGGGCGAGAGGAAGGAGGTCGATACCGGCATCCGGTTCCCGAACGGGATCACCGTGTCGCCGGACCAGACGCTGCTGTACGTCGCCGAGAGCCGTACGCACTGGGTCTACAGCTTCCAGATTCAGCCGGACGGGAGCCTGAAGCACAAGCAAAAATACTTCCACCTGCACGTCCCGGACACGGCCGACGAGGCGAGCGCCGACGGGCTGAAGTGCGACCGCAACGGCACGCTGTACGTGGCCACGCGGATCGGCGTGCAGTTCTGCGACCAGGCCGGCCGCGTGAACGGCATCGTCCCGACGCCGAACGGCAAGTGCGCGAACCTTGCGTTCGGCGGCAAGGACTTCGACATCCTCTACGCGACGTGCGGCGAAAGGGTGTACAGCCGCAAGGTGAAGCAGAAGGGGGCGAACACGTTCGACGCGCCGTTCAAGCCGAAGGCACCGGGGCTGTAACTCGTGGGCGAAAGCCCAGGGACGGCCGTGCCTGGGCTTTCGCGCGGAGACTTCCTGCATGTTCGTCACACTTCTCGCACTCACCCTGGCGCAACCGCCCGCCCCGCAATTCACGTCCACCACCGCGACGGAAACGAAATCCGCCCCGTGGCAGCCGCTCGACAAGTCGGCGCTCGCGACCCTCGTCTCCCTCCGCCGCGCCGGCACGCCGCTGCCGCCGTGGCCGCGGACCGCCGGCGCGATCCTGGCGAACGGCGACCGCGTGCCCGGCGAACTGCTCGGCGGCGACGACGCGGCCGTCACGCTCAAGTCCGCGCTCGGCGCGAAGGGCCTGCGGCTGCCGCTGCCGTCCGTCCGCGTCCTCTGGCTGACGCCGCCGCCCGAAGAAGCCTCCGAGTTCCCGGACCGCTACGACTGGCTCGACGCGAACCGCAAGTCGGACGTGATCCTGCTGCGGAACGGCGACACCGTCGCCGGCGACATCGAGCGGTTCCTCGACGGCGGCTCCCTCCGCGTCCGCCGCACCCCGGACGGCACGGCCGTCACGCTCGAACCGACCGCGGTGGCCGCCGTCGCGTTCAACCCTAGCCTCACGGCCGTCCGCAAGGTGAAGGGGCCGTTCGCCCGCGCCGTGCTGGCCGACGGCACGCGGATCAGCTTGACGAACGTCACCGCCGACGCCACGACCCTCCGCGGCACGGCGGCGAGCGGCCCGGCCGTCGAGGTTCCGGTCCGCGACCTCGTTTCGCTCGACGTGCTGCAAGGCAAGGCGACGGCGCTCGCGGACCTGAAGCCGAAGGCGGAGAAGGTCGAGCCGTTCAACTCGCTCGCGTGGCCGTGGCAGCCGAACCGCACGGTGAAGGCCCGCCCGCTGCGGCTCTGGTCGAAGATCGGCACGTCCACGTTCGACACCGGCCTGGGCACGCACCCGCGGACGACGCTGACGTACTCCTTGAACGGGAAGTACCGACGGTTCACGGCGCTCGTCGGGCTGGACGCGGACACCGGCCGCCGCGGGACGGCGAGCGTCAAGATTCTCGTGGACGGCAAGGAACAACCCGTCGAGGGCTTGGCGAAACTCTCGACGGCGACCGGCCCCGTCGCCGTGAGCGTGGACCTCGCGAAGGCGAAGGAGCTGACCCTCCTCGTCGATTTCGGCCCCGCCGGCGACGTGCAGGCGGACGTGAACTGGGCCGACGCGAAACTCGTCGAGTAGCATTCCGCCCGCCGGTGGGGTATGCTCTCTGGAACTACCTTCACCCATCGGAGTCCTGCTCATGCGCGCGTTGTTGATGGCCCTCGCGGTCGCCGCCGTCGCGGCCCCGGCCGGGGCCGCCGACCCCAAGCTCTCCCAGCTGCGGCTCGGCGAGGAGCGGGTCGGCAAAAAGCCGTCGGCCGACGACTTGGCCGGCAAGGTCGTGCTCGTCGAGGTCTGGGGGATCAACTGAGGGCCGTGCGTCGCGAGTATGCCCCACTTGGTCAAGTGGAACGAAGACTACTCGGATTTCGGCCTGGTCGTGATCGGGTTGCACGCCCAGAACGTCGGGGCGGACGACCTCAAGGCGGCGTGCCGGGCGCTCGGCGTCCGCTTCCCCGTCGTGCAGGGCGGGGCCGTCGGCGGCGACGGGGGCGGCGGCATCCCCCATTGCTACCTGTTCGACCACGCCGGCGCGTGCGTCTACGAGGGGCACCCGGACAAGGTCGAGGGGAAGCTCCGGCCCGCGATCGGCGCGGCCCTCACGGCCGGCATCTCGGACCCGCCGAAGTCGATCGCCACCGTCGCCGACGCGCTCAAGAAGGGCGGCTCGCCCATCGACGCGCTCAAGAAGCTGAACGCGCTCAAGGGCGATTCGGACAAGAAGGTGTCCGAGCCGGCGAAGGCGATCATCGGGAAGATCACCGAGGTCGCGCAGAAGCGGCTCGACGAGGCGAAGGCGGCCGCGAAGGACGACCCGATCGCCGCCTACGACCTGGCGGCCCTGACGCTGACCCGGTGGAAGGGGCTGTCGCTCGGGATGCAGGCGAACGAGTTGGTCGGCAAGCTGAAGCAGGAGAAGGTCGTCGTCGCCGAGTTGAAGGCGCGGCCGACGCTCGAAACCTTGCGGAAGCTCGACACGCTGGTGTCCGCCCGGCTGAAGGACGACACGGACCTGAAGTCGGCGGAGTTCAAGAAGGCGTTCGCCCCGCAGTTGAAGCAGATGACCCAGGCGTACAACACGCTGGTGAAAGTCCACCCGGACGCGCCGGCGACAAAGGCGGCCGAGGAGTTCGCGAAGAAGTACGACCTGAAGGCGAAGTGACGAGGTTTTGTAGGGCGGGTCAAGGCTTTGCGCCGAACCGGCCGGGACCGCGACGGCGGGTCGGCGCAAAGCCTTGACCCGCCCTACATGATGTCAAAACAATAACGCCCGCGGAAATCTCCGCGGGCGTTTCTCGTTCCGATCTCGGCGTTACCGCTTCGAGAACTGCGTCCCGCGGCGGGCACCGCGGAGGCCGTACTTCTTCCGCTCCTTCATCCGGCTGTCGCGGGTCAGGAACTTGCCGTCGCGGAGCTTGCGGACGATGCCGATGGCCGGGTCTTCCGGCGGGCCGGCGGGGGCGGCCGGGGCCGCGCCGTCGGCGCTCGGCTTCGGCTGGATCGCCATCTTCGGGCCGGCCGGCTTGATCGCCGGGGCGGGAATCGCGGGCTTTGGGGCCGGCGGCAGCGGCTTGGACGCCGCCTCGCCGCGGACTTCCTTCTTCCACGCCCGCACCGCCGTCACGTTCCCGACCGTCACCGACTTCCGCTCGGTCGTCGGGGCGAACATGACCTTGATGGCCCGCGCGATGCCCTGCTTGATGGCGTCCGCCTGGCCGGTGATGCCCCCGCCCTGGGCCTTGACCAGGATGTCCAGCCGGTTGGCCAGCTCGGTCGCGACCAGCGGCCCCATCACGGCCGCCCGGTCCTTGTCCTCGCTGAAGTAGTGCTCGAGCGTCCGGCCGTTGATGAGGATGCTCCCCTTGCCGTCGGACACGCGGACGCGGGCCACGGAGGTCTTGCGGCGGCCGGTGCCGAGGTAGTACGTCTTCGCTTCTTTCGTCGCCATGTCGCGCGGTCCCTGGTTAGATGTTCGCCAGCTTGAATTCGACCGGCTGCTGCGCCTGGTGCTCGTGCGCCGGCCCGGCGAACAGCTTGAGCTTGGTGATCTGCTTGTACCCGAGCGGCCCCTTCGGGATCATCCGCTTGACGGCCAGCCGGAGGATGTCCGTCGGGTGCTTCTGGAGCATCTCCTTGGCGGGGATGACCTTCTGCCCGCCGGCGTAGTGCGAGTACGTCTGGTACGTCTTCGCGTCCCACTTGTTGCCGGTGAACTTCACCTTGTCCGCGTTCACGACGATCACGAAGTCGCCGGTGTCCGCGTGCGGCGTGTACGTCGGCTTGTGCTTGCCGCGGAGCAGGTTCGCGATGACGACGGCGAGCCGGCCGACCACTTGGTCGGTGGCGTCGATGACGAACCATTGCGGGGTCGCCGTCTGGGCGTTGGCCATGTACGTGGACATTGCAGCAGGAACCTTCCGTCGGTACGGTCATTTTTTTGACAAGAGAGTCATGATAAATCGCCCGGAACCATCGTCAAGGGACCGATTCGAGAAAGTTCCGCCCCGGCGTGGCGAAGAACCCATAGAGAAAGGGAACGCCTCTCCCCGAAAGGGTTCGCCATGTCGAACATCACGACGCACACCATGCCGCCGTTGAAGATGGAAGTCCGCCACCCGTTCGGGCTGCCGCTCGGCAGCGTCCGCGGGATCATGTCGGTCCTCATCTGCGCGTTCTTCTGGCTGCTGTTGCTGTTGCCGACCGACTCCCCAGCGAAGGCGGTGCTGGCCCACTTTTTCCTGCTCGGGCTGGTGCTGATGGCGTTCGCGTCGTCCCCGATCGTGGCGGAGAAGGACACGTCCCCGTTCCTGCCGTGGTTCCTGCGGCTGGTGTTCGTCGGCGGGAGCGCGGCGGTCGTACTGTTCGTGATGGCCACCCGCGACATGGCCGTCGTCCAGCAGCGGCTGACGCCGGACCCGGACGAGGTCCGGGCGTGGTGGGTCCCGTTCCTCGGCTGCCTCGGCGGCGGGTTCGCGTTCGGCCTGTTCCTGCGGTTCGTGCTCGGCCGGGACAACCACATCTTCCAGTCGCTGCGGGCGTGGTTCTCGGTCCTCGGCCTCATCATGCTGTCGCTGGAGATCGCCCTGTTCTTCGCCGTCGCCGGCGGCGGCAGCAAGATGGACGACTTCATGCACTACTGGCAGGCCGTCGAGCTGGTGGTCGTGAGTGCCTACTTCGGCACGCGGGCATAGTAGTAGGCACACTCCGTGTGCCGTCTCTTGTCGGCCGCGGGGAGTTGGTGAGAGCCGCTGCGGCCGACCATAGTAGTAGGCACACTCCGTGTGCCGTCTCCTCGGCGCATCGGTGAATTCGCCCGAGTCGCTGCGGCCGACAGCAGACGGCACACGGAGTGTGCCTACTACTATTACGCCTCCGGGTAAAGCGCCGTACTCAGGTAGCGCTCCCCGAGGTCCGGCAGCACGACCACGATCGTCTTCCCGGCGTTCTCCGGCCGGTGCGCCAGCTTCAGCCCGGCGGCCATCGCCGCCCCGCACGAGATGCCGCACAGCATCCCCTCCTCCTTCGCCAGCCGGCGGGCCACCTCGAACGACTCGTCGTCCGTCACCTGCACGATCTCGTCGATCAGCTTCCGGCCCTTCTCGGCGGCCCGCTTCAGCCCGTCCTGGATGATCCCCGGCACGAACCCGGCCCCGATGCCCTGAATCTTGTGGCGGTTCGGCGTCACCTTGTCCACCGGCACGCCCTGCTGGATGTGCTGCGCGAGCACGTTGCTCACCACCGGCTCGACGGCCACGATCTGGATGTTCGGGTTGCGGTCCTTGAACACTTCGCTGCAGCCGGTGACGGTACCGCCGGTCCCGACGCCGGAGACGAAGACGTCGAACTTGCCGCCGGTCGCGGTCCAGATTTCCTCGGCCGTCGTCCGGCGGTGGACGGCCGGGTTCGCCGGGTTCTTGAACTGCTGCGGGATGAACGCCTTCGGCTCCCCGCCCATCTCGCGGAGCAGCTCCTCGGCGCGGGCGACGGCCCCGTTCATCCCCTTGTCCGCGGGCGTGAGGTGCAGCTCCGCCCCGAACGCCTTCAGGAGCCGCCGGCGCTCGAGCGACATGCTCTCCGGCATCGTGACGATGAGCTTGTACCCGCGGGACGCGCAGACGAACGCGAGGCCGATGCCGGTGTTCCCGCTCGTCGGCTCGATGATGACCGTGCCCTTCTGAATCTTCCCCTTCTCCTCGGCGTCCTCGATCATGGCGACGCCGATCCGGTCCTTGACGGACCAGAGCGGGTTGAAGTTCTCGAGCTTGCCGAGGACGGTCGCCTTCGCGCCGTCGGAGACGCGGCGGATCTTGACGAGCGGCGTGCCGCCCACGGTGTCGGTGATGGTGTCGTACACCTTCGGGCGGATGTCGGCGGTCGGTTGCATGACGGGGCCTCGTTCCTGGAGAGAAGATGTTCTGGTGTTACACCGAAACGGCCGAATTTGTCTAGAGTCGGTTCAGACCGCCTCCACCTCCAGCCGGTGGAAGTATTCCATGATCGCCACGGTCGTGCCCGCGCCGAAGACGTGCCACAGCCAGTGCGTGCCCATCGGCAGGTCGCCCGGCGGGGCGGCGTCCGCGAGCCGCATGAACCACGCGATGCCGAAGCTGGCGAGCGCCGCCAGCACCAACCCGCCGTGCCGGAACCGGGTGCGGGCCAGCACCACGCCGAGTGGGATCAGGAGGACGGCCGCCAGCGAGGCGTAGGAGATGTTCACGATCATGTTCGGGTTGCCGCCGAACGTGCCGAGCAGCCCGCGGAACAGCACGCCGTTCAGGAACAGGTAGCCTCCGACCGCCGCCGCGATGCAGAGGCCGACCCGCAGCCAGCCGGACCTCCGACTGAGCCGGACGGCCAGGTAGATCGCCCCGGCGAAGCCGAGGAGCGAGATCGGGACCACGTCCAGGATGAAGTAGGCGTACCGCGACCGGTGCATGTGGTAGAGCGTCCCGCCGACGCCGCCGGCGAGCAGCACCGGCAGGCACGCCGTCACGAACGGGTGCGTCCGATACCGCCCCCGCAGCCGGACGGCCCACGCGATCACGATCAGCACGAACAGGAACGCCGTCGCCGCGTTCCACGGCTCGGCGACGCGGCCGGGCGGGAGGGCGGCCGGGTCCGGGGGCGATTCCTTGTAAACGGGGCCGCCGTCGTCGAGCCGCGGACCGCCGCCGCTGAGGAAGAACGTGTCCGGCGGCGGGAGCTCGGTTTTTTTCGATTCTTCATCGCCCGTCGCGTCCGGCATCGCGCCTTCTCCCCGGCTGTAACTTGCCGTTCGGGGATACCTTACGGCCGGCGGGAGGGTGTGACGACGGGCCGGATTTTCTCCCGACGGAAATTTGAAAAGAATTGCTTGACACACCCCCAGGGGTTCCTAAGAAGCGTCTACCTTAAACCGACCTCACGGGGCCTTAACCGGCTGGCGCGGAAGGAATTTCCGTCCCGCCGCCGGACCCCTCGGACTCGCGAACACGACGACCGCCAACCCGCTCCTTTCGGAAGCGGGACGGATTCATTCTTGGAGTTTCGACGCGCGGACGCCGATAGGTCTGCAAACCGGGCAACCCGCCGTCACCATCCGCAACGGAGGAGAGAAACAATGGCCGCACGACTGTTGACGCTGCCGGGAAGGGCGGCGGGCCGCCGCGAGTGGGCGGAGGGGCACTACGAAGACCCGATCCGACTCGCCGACGAAGACGAGGACGACGACCTCGACGACGAGGAAGATGACGACGAGGACGACGACTTCGGCGACGACGACGACCTCGACGACGACGACCTCGGGGACGACGACGACCTGGACGACGAGGAGTTCGACGACCTGGACGACGAGGAGTTCGACGACCTGGACGACGACGACGACGACCTCGATGACGACGACGAGGACGACGACGACCTGGACGAGGAAGACGACGCCTGACCGCAAACCCCGGCCGACGGCCGGGGTTTTTTCGTTCCAACCCGACCGGCCGCGCAACGCGTTTCCCGTTTCGCGGCCGGTGAAAAATCCCACCCACTCCGCGATTGTTGACACCGATTTCGCGAGTTATATTCGATTAGATGGGTAGGCGCTCCCTGCCCGCCGTCGGCCGTGCCCGGCCGACCCTCTCCTCGCTTCACACCGGGGATTGTTTATGCCCAACTCGAATAAGCGACCGACCCCGTCCGGGTCCGTTCTGGCGATGTTGGCCGAGCGGCCGCAAATCGACTTCGAGCTGGAATTCTTCGAGGGGCTGCTCGCCCGCGTGCCGGACTTCGCCGAGGTGCTCCGGGCGCAGGCCAGCAACCTCACGTCGAAGGGCCGGTTCAAGGACGGCCTGCGGGTCGATCAGCGGCTCGTCGCCGCGCGGCCGGGCGACGCGACGGCCCATTACAACCTGGCCTGCCGGTACGCGGTCCTGAAGCAGCGGGACCTCGCCCTCCAGACGCTCCGCAAGGCGGTGGAGCTGGGCTACCGCGACTTCCGGTTCATGGTCCAGGACACCGACCTCGACTCGCTCCGCAAGGACCCCCGGTTCCGCCAGATGCTCGCCGAGTTTGGGGCGTTCAAGAAGGCGTGATTGGTGATTCGTGATTGGAAAAAACGGTTCTCCCAATCACCAATCACCAATCACGAATGACCGCCTCTAAGGTTTATTCTCCCTCTCCCGCTCGTCGTAGAATTGGGTAGCTTCTCCAACTTGCCGTTCGCTTTGCAATCCGGCCGACGGCTGTTAAGCTGGAGAAAGATTACCGACGCTTCACCCCGTCCTCACCTTGCCTTCATCGGGATGTGCCCTGCCATGCTCCGATTCGCACTCGCGGCCGTCCTCGCGGCCGCCACCCTGTCGGCGGCCGCCGCCCAGGAGCCGATCCGCTTCGCCCGCACGCCGGACATCTCGCCGGACGGCAAGCTCGTCACGTTCAGCTACCTCGGCGACATCTGGACGGTCGAGGCCATCGGCGGCGTCGCCCGGCCGGTGACCATGCACGAGGCCCACGACCTCTACCCGTGCCTCAGCCCGGACGGCCGACAGATCGCGTTCTCGTCCAACCGGTACGGCAGCTACGACGTGTTCGTCGTCGCCGTCCACGGCGGGAAGCCGAAGCGGCTGACGTTCGACAGCGCGATGGACATCGTCAGCGGCTGGACGCCGGACGGGAAGTCCGTCGTCTTCGGCTCGACCCGCTCGACGAGTTACCCCGTCGGACAGGACGTGTTCACCGTCCCTGTCGAGGGCGGGCAGGAGAAGCGGCTAAACCTCTTTGAAGCGAAGGAGGCGTACTTCGCGCCGACCGGCAACCAGATCGCGTTCGTCCGCGGGCCGGGGCTGTGGTATCGGAAGGGCTACCGCGGGTCGTCGAACGACGACATCTGGCTGTCCGCCGTGGACGGCAGTAACGCCCGGAAGCTGACCACTTACAACGGCCAGGACACGTCGCCCATGTGGTCGCCGGACGGCCGGACGATGTACTACGTCAGCGAGACGCCGGAGAAGCCGGGCATCGCGAACATCGTGTCGCAGGAGATTCACCCGGAATCCACTTCGCCCGCCGGCGGGCCGCCGAAGCCATTGACGAAGCATACCGACGAGTTTGTCCGCCGCGCCCGGATCAGCAAGAACGGCGAGTGGATCGTCTACGAATGCGGGGCCGACCTGTTCGTCGTGAGCACGAAGACGGGGAACAGCCGGAAACTCGCGATCGAGGTCTACGCGGACGACAAGCAGAACACGGAACGGAGCGTGACGTACACCCGCGACGCGACGGAGTTCGCGCTGTCGCCGGACGAGGCGCACGCCGTCGTCGTTGTCCACGGTGAGCTGTTCCTCACGAAAGTTCCGACCGGCGGCAAGGCCACGCGGCTGACCGACGACCCGGCGTTCGACTCGTCCCCGGTCTGGTCGCCGGACGGCAAGAAGATCGTGTTCGCGTCGGACCGCACCGGCGTGATGGACCTGTACGCCCTCGAGCCGGACGACGTGGAACACCCGGAGATGACGAAGGCGCACAAGTTCAAGACGACGAAGCTAACCGACTCGGCGGAAGACGAAACGGCCGTCAGCTTCGCGCCGAAGGGCGAAACGGTCGCGTTCCTCCGCGGCGGCAAGCTCTGGACCATGAAGCCGGACGGCAAGGACCAGAAAGTGTTGATCGACACGGTGCAGGTGATGGACTACGACTGGTCGCCGGACGGGAAGTGGCTGGTCTACGCGAAGATGGACGGGTCGTTCGCGAGCGAACTGTTCATCGCCCCGGTGGACGGGTCGCAGCCGCCGCGGAACGTGAGCCGGTACGCGACGTACAACGGCGACGTGACGTGGAGCAACACCGGCGGGAAGATCGCGTTCCTGTCCCAGCGGCGGGGCATGTACTCGATGCACGTGCTGTCCCTCTACAAGCCGACGGCCGACGGCAGCACGCCGAGCCGGTCCGCCGAGTTCGACTGGGACGACCTGCACCTGCGGGTCGAGCGGGCCGGGAACGTGTCGGCCGAGGGCGGGTCCGTCTCGCCGGACGGCACGCAGGTCGCCTTCCGGTCGATGTCCACCGGCGACGACCTGTGGGTCGCGAGCAGCGACGGCCGGACCGTCAGCCGGCTGACGACCGGCAACCAGTCGCCCCGCGGCATCCGGTGGTCGAAGAAGGCGAGCGGGCTGATCTACTTCTTGAACGGGGCCGGCGAACTGCGGGCGACGCGGGCCGGCGGGTCCAGCCCGATCGCGGCGATGATGCTCGGCAGCACGAGTAGCGAGCCGCAGCGGGTGGCGTTCTCCGCGAAGATGACGATCAAGCGGGACGAGGAGTTCGCCGAGATGTACGCCCAGAGCTGGCGGACGCTCAGCGACTACTTCTACGACAACACCCACCACGGGGCCGATTGGAAGAAGGTCCGCGCGAAGTACGCGGAGTTGGTTCCGCACGTCGCGCAGCGGGAAGACCTGTACTCGCTGGTTAGCCTCATGCTCGGCGAGCTGAACGCCTCGCACCTGGGTATCTCCGGCCGGATGCCGTTCCCGGACGAGTTCACCGCCGACCTCGGCCTCATCTTCGACGAGACGCACAAGGGGCCGGGGCTGAAGATCGCCGAAATCCTGAAGCGCGGCCCCGCCGACAAACGCGGCCTCGGCCTTAAGGTCGGCGACATTGTTCTGTCCATCGACCGCACGGAGCTGACGGCCAAGACGAACCTCAGCCAGCTCTTGAACAACAAGACCGGCGAGACGATCCTCTTGGACGTGACATCGAACCCGGCCGACCCGAAGGCGAAGCGGCGGGTCGAGGTGAAGGGCGAGGACCGCGGCCGGATCGGGCAACTGATGTACGACCGGTGGGTGGACCGGAACGCCGCCCAAATTGCGAAGGAGAGTGGCGGCAAGGTCGGGTACATCCACATCCCCGGCATGGACGAGCAGGGGCTGGAGACGTTCGTACGCGCCCTGTATTCCGACAACTTCGACAAGGAGGCGATCGTCCTCGATGTCCGAAATAACGGCGGCGGGTTCACGCACGACCAGGTGCTGAACTACCTGACCGGCAAGGAGCACACGATCTTCAAGCAGCGGAACGGCGGCGAGGGCCTCGTCCTCCGCAACTACGACCGGAAGTGGGCGAAGCCGGTCAGCCTGCTCATCAACAACCGGTCGTACAGCGACGCGGAAATCTTCCCGCACGCGTTCCGCAGCGTCGGCCTCGGCAAGGTCGTCGGCCAGGCGACCGGCGGGCACGTCATCGGCACGTACCAGATTCGGCTCATCGACGGGTCGAGCTTCCGCGTCCCGCGGACCGGCGTGTTCACGACGAAGGGCGTGAACATGGAGAAGGAGGGCGTGCAGCCGGACGTGGCCGTCGAGCAGACGTTCGCCGACTGGCAGAAGGACCACGACACGCAGCTGACCGAGGCGCTGAAGGCCGTGCAGACGGACGTGGTCGCGTGGCGCAAGGCGAAGGGGCTGCCGGTGGCGGTGGCGGCGGAGCCGGTGAAGGCGGAGGTGAAGCCAGTCGTGGCGACGCCGATGGCCCCGGCGAAAACTTCGACCCCGGCCGTGAAGACGGGCGGCAACTGAGTGCCGGTTCCGCCGGATGCACGACGCGTGCCCTTGCCGACCCGCGACCGCGGGTCGGCTTTTTTTATGCCGTCGCGCGATCCCGACCGATGCTGTAATATGCTGATGAGAACTCGCACCGTGGGGACGCAGCCGTGCCGGAACCGCTGATCGTCACGTTCTACCAGAAGCTGCCGCAGCCGTCGCCGACGGACGACCAGGACCTCTGGCAGGCCGGCGTGCAAGGGGCGATCCGCGGGTTCCGCGCCTCGATCAAGAACAACTACACGGAAGGCACGCTCCAACGGCTCGTCACCCACGCCGACCCGCTCGCCCGGCAGGCGGCCGTCCTCGCCCTCGGGTTGATCGGCACGCTCTCGTCCAACGCCGTGATCGCGGCTGCGCTCAAAGACGACGACTGGCTCGTCCGCAAGTTCGCGCAGGACGCGCTGTGGGAAATCTGGTACCGCGGCGACAACGCGGACCACTGCTGGTCGCTCCAACAGGCGATGCAGCTCGGCGACTTCGCGCAGACGCTCGCGGCCCTCGACGACCTGATCCGCGAGGCCCCGGAGTTCGCGGAGGCGTACAACCAGCGGGCGATCCTCCTGTTCCGCCGCGGCGAGTTCTCCCGGAGCGTGACGGACTGCAAGTCGGTGTTGCGGATGAACCCGTTCCACTTCGGCGCGGCCGCCGGCCTCGGTCAGTGCCTGCTAAAGTTGAACAAGCCGCGCGCCGCGCTGCGGGCGTTCAAGCAGGCGCTGGACCTGAACCCGGCCCTCGACGACTTGCGGGACGCCGTCCGCGCCCTGCGCGAGGCGCTCGACGACGGGGAGTGACGACAGGCGAACGGCACGGCGTAAGCGTGCCGGTGTGCGACACGGTGCAACACCGGCACGCTTACGCCGTGCCGTTCGCCAAAGACCTCCCGCCTTTTGCGCTTGCTCCCGGCCGGTCGGTCAATTAAACTTCCAACTGTCGGCCGTCCGACACCCGCCTTCACGCACTTTCGACTCGGAGACTCTCCTCATGCTCGTGATCCCCGGTGAAGTCAGCCGCGACACGTGCGACGGCGTCAGCCGCCGCGAACTGATCCGCTTCGGCGGCCTCTCGCTCGCCGGGCTGTCGCTGGCCAACGTGCTCGCCACCGAAGCAAGGGGCAACACCGCCCCGTCGAAGGACAGCGGCGGCCGCGGGTTCGGCAAGGCCAAGAGCGTCATCCTGATTTACCTGCAAGGCGGGCCGAGCCACCTCGACCTGTGGGACCCGAAGGAGAACGTGCCGGACAAGGTGCGGAGCATCTTCAAGAGCGCGCCGACGAAGATCACCGGCACGCACGTCACGGAGCTGCTGCCGAAGATCGCGCAGCAGCTCGACAAGGCGTCGCTCATCCGGACGATGAGCTACACGCCGAACGGCCTGTTCAACCACACGGCCGCCATCTACCAGATGCACACCGGGTACACGACGGACAAGGTGTCGGCGTCCGGGCAGCTCGAACCGCCCAGCCCGAAGGACTTCCCGACGCTCGGCTCGAACATCATCAAGTTCAAGCCGCCGGAAGTGCCGATGCTGCCGTTCGTCATGATGCCGCGGCCGCTGCAAGAGTCGAACGTCGTCGGCAAGGGCGGCACGGCCGGGTTCCTGGGCAAGGCTTACGACCCGTACCTGCTCTACCCGTCCGGCGACGACCTGGACATGGGGAAGATGGACCGCATCAAGGTGGACGACCTGAAGCTCCGCGAAGACCTGACGCCGGAGCGGATGAACCGCCGGGCGAGCCTGCGGGACACGGTCGCGAAGGGGATGCCGGAGATCGAGAAGGCGGTCAGCAAGTACGAGCTGGATTCCTACTACGGCAAGGCGCTCGGCCTCGTGGTGTCCGGCCGCGCCCGCGACGCCTTCGACCTGACGAAGGAGACGCCGGCCCTGCGGGAGAAGTACGGCAAGAACACGTTCGGCCAGTGCTGCCTGCTGGCCCGGCGGCTGATCGAGGCCGGGACGCGGTTCGTGGAAGTGAACTGGCCGAAGGTCGCGAACAGCGACAACCACAGTTGGGACACGCACGCCGGGCTGTCGAACCGGCTCAAGAACCAGGCCGCCCCGATGCTCGACGCCGGCGTCGCGACGCTGATCGAGGACCTCGACCAACGGGGGCTGTTGAAGGACACGCTGGTGGTGGTGGTCGGCGAGTTCGGCCGCAGCCCGCAGCGAGGGGTGAGCACGTCCGGCAACCAGAACCAGGACGACGGCCGCGACCACTGGCCGTACTGCTACACGGCGCTGGCGGCCGGGGCCGGGATCAAGCGGGGCTACGTCCACGGCAAGAGCGACAAGACGGCGTCCGCGCCGCTGGAGCACCCGGTCCACCCGACGGAGCTGCTGGCGACGATCTACCACAGCGTCGGCATCAAGCCGGACACGATCGTGTACAACCACCTGAACCAGCCGCGGGAGCTGGTGAAGGGCGAGGTGGTGACGGGGTTGCTAGGGTGATTTGTAGGGCGGGTCAAGGCTTTGCGCCGACCCGCCGAGCAACCAGCCACATGGACGTTTCTCCGACGTGGTTGCGGTCCCGGCGGGTGGGCGCAAAGCCTTGACCCGCCCTACAAGAAAGAAGCCCCGCGTTTGCGGGGCTTCTTCGTTTGTGATGTTCCTACCGGGTACTGCGTACCGGTACTCGGTACGAATCCCTACCCCACGAACACGCCGCCGTTCACGCTGTCGAACAGCACGTCGAACTCGCTGGTCGGCCGCGGCGGGGCCTGTTGGAAGCTGCCCGCGGAGAACTGCCGGACGCGGCGGCCGACGCCCAACCCGTCGGCCGTCACCAGGTCCGCGAACGGGCTGCCGGGGTCGCCGTGCTTCACCGCCACCCGCACGCCGGCCCGGCCCCGCGGGTCGCCGGCGAAGAAGTCCGCGAGCGGGGCCTGCACGTTCGCCAGGAGCTGCTGGCCGGACAGCACCCGGACCCGCGGCCCGCCGCCGGCCCCCGCGCCGATCACCAGGTCCGCGAACCCGTCCGCGTTCATCGCCCCGGCGGCGAGGAACACGCCGTCCCGCAGGTTCGGGTCGAACGCGAAGAAGTCGTTGAACAGCCGCCGCGGGGCGGGGCCGAGCGTTAGCCCGTCGTACCCGGCGACCCGCGGCCCGCCGCCGGCCCCGGCCGCCACGAACAGGTCGGCGAACCCGTCGCCGTTCAGGTCGCCGACCGCGGTTCGCGCGCCGCCGCGAAAGGCCGCGTCGGCGATGCCGAAGAAGTCCGCGATCACATTTTGCGTCGTCCCGTCCACGACCTTCACCCGCGGGCCGCCGCCCTTGTCCGCGGAGACGACCACGTCCGCGCGGCCGTCGTTGTTGAAGTCGCCGACGGTCACGAACACGCCGCCGGTGAACGTCGGCTCGAACGCCATGAAGTCGGCGACGGGTTGGAACGTCACGCCGTCGAAGATCCGCACCCGCGGCCCGCCGCCGCGGCCGGCCCCGACGACGATGTCCTCGACGCCGTCGCCGGTCACGTCCCCGGCCGCCACCCGCACGCCGCCGGTGAACCCCGGCTCGAACACCGGCAGGATGCGGACCAGCGCCCCGGTCGTGGAGTCGTACACCATGACCGCCGGCGACCCGCCCGCGTCCGTGCCGAACACCGTCCGCCGGGCCGTCACCTGCGGCCCCGGCTGCTGCCCGCCCTTCGAGTGGGCGACGCCGAAGTTGCCGAGGAACGGGTTCCCGGCGAGGTCGGTGATGCCGGCCGCCGGCCCGTCCAGCTGCACGCGGACGTACCCGCGGCCGAGCGCCTCCGCCGGCAGCCGCAGCACCGCCGACCGCCCGTCCGGGGCCACGTCGAACGTCGCCCCGCCGATCGGGATCGCAACGTTGTTCCGGTCGAACGCCCGGAAGTCCGACGCGTTCAGCCCGACGACCGGCTCGTCCGCGAGGACCGTCACCCCGACGAGGGCGTCGTTCGCGAAGATGCCCTCCAGCCGGACGTTCGGCGGCGACACGTCGGCGGTCCACGAGACGAACACCGACGCCGGCTGCCGCTCCGGCTGGCCCGGCGGGGCGGGGGCGGCGACGGTGAACGCGAACGTGCCGTTCGCCCCGGTCACGTCGCCGAGGCCGATGACCGTGTAGCTCGTCCCGCCGCCGATCAGCGTCGCCCCGGCCAGCGACACCGGCTGGCCGTTGAAACTCAGCCCGACGTTCGCGAGGGTCAGGCCGGGGAGCGGCTCGCTGAGCGCGAACGCGATCGCGTTGACCGGCGAGTTCCGGAGGGCCGGCGTCACCGGGGCGATGGTCACCGTCACCGGCCGCGCGTCCCGGCTCACGACGAAGTCCGTCCCGCGGGCGACCGGGGCGTCCGGCGTCAGCGCGACCGACCGGCCGGCCGCCGGCAGGTAGCCCGGCGGCGGCGCGGCCGTCACCGGGTACAGGCCGTTCGGCAGGCCGGGGAACTCGTAGTTCCCGAACGCATCCGTCCGCGTCATGAACTCGTCGTTCGCCACCCCGTCCCGGTTGAAGTCGATGAACACGACGGCGTCCGCGAGGCCGGTCCCGTCCCCCTGCAGCACCCGGCCGACGACGCCGGCCGTGCGGGTCAGCCCGATCCCCGCGGCCGGGGCCGGCCCGGACGGATCGACCGGGACGGCCCCGCCGTTCGCCGCCCGCGCGAACCCCCCGACCGGGCCGACGTGCAGGAACGCCAGGCCGCCGGTCGGCAAGCCGTTGAGGGCGAAGAACCCGTTCGCGTTCGTCGTCGCCGTCGGCTCGGCCGCGAACGTCAGCGAGACGTTGTGGAAGCCGCCGACGGACCCGCCGGCCGCGTCCGTCACCTCGACCCGCCACTCCCCGCCGGCCGACCGCCCGGCCAGGTCGCCGAACGGCTCGGTCGGCCGCAGCCGGTGGGTCATGATCGTCGAGATGCTCTCCGACTCTTCCTCGATCCCGTCCTCGAACGTGAACAGGTGGGTGGACGTGCCGCTGGACGGGAGGAACCGGCGGTCGAACAGCGTCAGCCGCGTGCCGTCCGGCGCGACGAGAACCATCGTCAGTTCGGACGGCCGCGGGTGGAAGATCTCCACCCGAACGCTCAGCCCGGCCTGGACCTGGGAGAACCCGCCCACGGGAACGGGAACGGCGGCGGTGCCGCCGTCCGGGAGGGCCGCCCCGCCCTGGCCGGTGAACGTGAACCGGTCGAGCCGGCCGTTGCCGTTCAGGTCGGCGAAGACCGTCGCGCCGGGGACGCCGGGGTCGTTGGAATCCTGGAACCCGTCGTCGTCCACGTCGTTGTAGACCGTGCCGCCGACCTGGTACGCGATCCCGAAGTTGCGGACGAGGTTGCCGCCGGCCGACCCGTTGCCGTCGCCGTCGATCGGCGAGCCGAACGGGTCGCGGAGGCCGCCGGCCTTCGCCGTGAACCGGTAAAGCCCGCGGTCGAGCGTGCGGTTCACGGTGAACACGAGGTCGTTCGTGCCGATCTTGTACTCGCGGCCGCCGTTGATGTCGAACGGCAAGAGCGCGTCGTCGGCCGACCCGAACGCGCCGTCCGGCCCGGCCCACCGCAGCTCGAAATTCGCCTTCGTCACGGTCGTCGGGTCGAGCGGGCTGTGCAGCCGGAGGTTGAACGACGTGATCGACTCCGGGGCGTCCGCCCCTTCCTCGGGCAGCCCGGTCAGCTTGCCGAGCTTCGTGACGACCTTCGCCGTGCCGACGGCCTTCGCCGCGTTCAGCCGGCCGGACCCGAGTTGGTCCTCGTAGTCGGGGTTCTTCGCCAGGATGTCGTCGGTCGTGGCGATGACGGCGGCGGCCACCATGTCCCGCGTCCACGTCGGGTTCGCGCTCCAGACGAGGGCCGCGACCCCGGCGACGAGCGGGGCGGCCATGCTCGTGCCGAACGCCCCGGCGTACCCGGTCAGCGGGATCGTGGTCAGCAGCCCGTCGTCGGCCGTCCCGCCGGGGGCGGTGATGTCGATGCCGCTGCCGAAGTTGCTGTAGGCGGTCTTCGCGTCGTTCCGGTCGCTGGCCGCGACGACGACGAGTTCCTCCAGCGTCACCCGCGGCGGGTTGTTCGTGCCGGTGTTGCCCGCGGAGTTGACGAGCAGAATCCCGCGGTCGTAGGCCATCCCGACGGCGGCGGCGAACGTCGGGTCGTCCACGAACGGATCGACGTTGATGCTCGTGTTGACGATCCGCGCGCCGTTCTGCACGGCGTAGCTGATCGCGCGGGCCAGGGCTAGCGACGTGGTCGAGCCGCCGGTCCCGACGACCTTCACCGGCATGACCCGCGCCCCGCCGGCCACGCCGGCGACGCCCTCGTTGTTGTCGAACTGCGCCGCGATCAGCCCGGCCACCTGCGTCCCGTGGTTGTCCGCGATCGGGTCGGTCGGGTTGACGTTGTTGTTGTTCCCGACGAAGTTCCACCCGGCCGTGTCGTCGGTGAACCCGTTCGCGTCGTTGTCGATCCCGTCGCCGGCGACCTCCTTCGCGTTCGCCCAGACGGTGTTCCGCAGGTCCGGGTGGGCGACGTACACGCCGTCGTCCAGCACGGCGACGATCACCCCGGCCGTGCCGATGGTGGTGTCCCAGGCGGTCGGCGTGCGGATGATCGGGTGGTGGTACTGCTCGCCGGCCCGCGGGTCGTTCGGCGTCCGCTCGCGAACGTCCGTCAGGCCGGGCGTCCCGCTGGAGTAGACGAAGTTCGGCGCGACGCTGGCGTATAGCCCGGTGGCGAGGAGCGTCTGCTGGACGGCCAGGGCGTTGGCGGAAGACGAGAGGCCGATCTGGAGGAGGGAGGCGTCGGCGGTGCTGAGGACGAGTTCGGTGCGGGAGAAATCGATCGCCCCGGCGAGGTCGAACGCGGCGACGACGTTTTGAAGGTCGCGGATCGGCTGGCCGGAGGTGGTGACGGCGAGGAGTTCGGTGCCGGTCGTGAGGCCGGAAGCGGGGGTGAGGCGGTCCTCGAGCCGTTCGCACCGCAGGGCCTTGCCCGCGAGAGGCCGGTCCCGCCCGGTTCGGCCGAGCCAGCGTCGTAACTCTCGCAGGGGCTTCATCGGGGTCCCGTTCGGCAAGTGGGGGCGGTTCCGATCCGCGTGCCGACAATTCGCCTCAGACTTGAGACGAACCCGGACCGCTTCGCGTTTTCCAATTTACACGATTCCGCCCGGTCCGTGTGCGGAACTTGAGGGGGTTGTAACAGCGCCGTTACACAGTCATGGTACGCGGGTCGCGGCCCCGTGGTTGGCGCGGATTTTCGGCCCACGGTCGTTGCCTGGGGCCCCGGGGGGGGGGCCCCCCGGACTGTCGCGGGTGGGCCCCCCCGCGAGACCGGGGCTGGCCCGGTGGGGGGC
>NZ_JCABYM010000144.1:61398-186423 GCF_059499385.1 Limnoglobus sp.
CCGCCCCCCCCCCCTCCCACCCCCGCCACAAACCCGCTTCCCCACCCCGGGTCGCGGCCCCGTGGTTGGCGCGGATTTTCGGCCCGCGGTCCCAGGGAACGCCCGGTTCGGAGACCGCGGCCTGGTGACCACGGGAATAGGCACGGTTCACCCCCGCCCCGTGCCCGAGCATTCCGAGTTTCCCGAAACATTCACGGCCGGGAGTCGTTATCCTGTCACCATGCCCGACACCCCGCCGATCCCGGTTCGCGACGGCCCGCTCCTGTCGCCGGAGTTCCTCCGCCGGCTCGAGACGCTCGAACTCGTGTCCAAGAAAATTCGCGCCGGGCGAATGAAGGGCGACCGCCTGAGCAAGCGGAAGGGCCGCGGGTCGGAGTTCGCCGACTTCCGGCCGTACAGCGTGGGCGACGACTTGCGGTTCCTCGACTGGAACCTGTACGGACGCCTCGACAAGCTGTTCTTGCGCCTTTTCTTGGAAGAAGAAGACCTGCACGTCCACCTGTTGATCGACGCGAGCGAGTCGATGCAGTACGGCCGGCCGACGAAGCTGCGGTACGCGAAGCAACTGGCCGCCGCCCTCGGGTTCGTCGGGCTGGTGAACCTCGACCGCGTGGCGGTCGCGGCCGTCGGCGGGACGACGTTCACGGCGTCGCCGCAGTACCGCGGCCGGCCGAGCCTGTGGCGACTCATGAAGTTCCTCGACGAGTTGCCGGCCGGCGGGGCGGGGGACTTCTCGAAGGCGCTCCGCACGTTCAGCCTGCGGACGAGCGGCCGGGGCGTCGTGGTGGTACTCAGCGACTACCTGGACAAGGGCGGGTACGAGGAAGGGTTCCGCTACCTGTTGGCCCGGAACCTGGACGTGTACGCGGTGCAGATTCTGGCGGAGGAGGAGATCGACCCCGCGTTCGTGGGCGACCTGAAGCTCACGGACGTGGAGGACGGCGACGAGGCGGAGGTGACGATTAGTGCGCCGCTGTTGAAGCGGTACCAGGAGACGCTGGCGGCGTTCCGCGGCGGGCTGTCGGGGTTCTGCAACCGCCGCGGGATGAGCTACCTGTTCACGAGCAACCAGGTCCCGTTCGAGAAGCTGGTGCTGAACTACCTGCGGAACCGCGGACTTCTTCGGTAGGGCGGGTCAAGGCTTTGCGCCGACCCGCCGGGGGACCGCAACCACATGGGAGATACGCCCACCCGCTCGCGACGCGGCGGGTCGGCGCAAAGCCTTGACCCGCCCTACGAGGCGCGGCCGAAGTACCGGCGGCCGTCGTCGGAGATGAGGGCCATGAAACCCCACACGCCGACGACCACGCCGAGGAAGCAGCACCCCACGTCCGGCGAGTTCACGGCCGCCAACAAGCACGCCAGGAAGCAGAAGTAGTACCCCTTCCGCAACGCGAAACAGAACCCGCCGACCACGACGCCGAGGCTCACGGCCGCGAAAATGATCCGCACCCGCTTCATCCCCTCGACGGACACGGTGCCGGCCGCGTCCTTCGCCAGCTGCGCCTGCCGCTCGGCCATCGCCTCGCGGCGCTTCCGGTCCTCCTCCTCCAACCGCTTCTTCTCGTCCTCCGTCGCCTTCGCGGGCTTGTCCGGTTGCTTCTCGGCCGGCGGGTCGGTTTCCAGCATGAAGAAGAAGTTCGCCTCCGCGAATCGGGCCGCGGCCTTCGGGTCGGCGTGGAACCAGACGGCGAGGTAGCCGTTCACGAACAGCCCGGCGAACCCGAGCAGGAGCAACCCGAACGTGGGGACGAACAGCCGCACCGGGATGCGGCTGGGCCGCGGCAACTTCTCCGGTTCGGTCAGTCCGTCGCCGGCCCGGACCGGGGCGCGGAACGGCGACTTGCACTCGAGGCAGGTGACGACCCGGCCGAGGAAGTCTTCGGGCAAGTTCAGGGCATGGTTGCAATGCGGGCAACGGATGAGCAGCGGGTCCGGCATCCGGTTGGCCTACGGAAACGCCGGGGGCCGGGAAGGGTCAACCCTCCCGGCCCCGCGTGTCGTCTTGTGGAACCCTGAGCGGAAGCGACGGGGGGTGTAAGAACTGTCCCCACACCCCGTCGCTTCCGCTCAGGGTTCCACAAGAGCACTACTGCGCCGACCCGCGGCTGATCTTGTAGTCGTTCAGGCCGGTCAGCCGCTTCTTCACCCCGTCGCCGGACGTGTCCAGCTCGAAGTCCTTGTGGATCTCGGCCTCGACGACGACGCCGGTGTCCACCTCGACCCACGCGATCCCCTTCACCCCGCCGGACACGCTCTCCTTGCTGCCGGGGGCGGTGACCGACTTGCCCTCGACCATGACGACGGCCTCCTTCTTGCCGCCCCGCTCCCGCTGGCCGAGGTACGTGTACGTCACCTGGTCGCGGTACTTGTACTCGCGGGCCTTCGGCCGGCGGACCGTCGCCCCGCCGCCGGCCTTCGGCGTGATGGTCGTCGGGCCGGTGATGAGCGTGATCCGCAGGTCCTTCGTCGTCGTCCACGTCTCCCCGGCGTTGACCGTCCGGTTCGGCATCGGGATGGACGTGGCCTGCAGCGCCTCCAGCGCCTCCTGCGTCAGGGACGTGACGAGGAACTGCAGGACCGGGTCGTTCACCCCGTTCACGCCGACCGTGTACCGGTACATCTCGCCGAACCGGTTGATGAGGCCGAACGCCTCGGCCAGCTTGATGAACTGGTTGATCTGCTCCTGCATCTTCTTGCTGAACAGGTCCTGCTCGAAGCCGCCGCCGAACCCCTCGACGCCGAGGTTGATCGACTCGAACTGGAGCCGCAACTTCGCCGCCTGAATTTGGTCCGTCCGGTCGGCCGGGACGACGGTTTCGTTCACCTTGAGCGTGGACTTGAGGAGGATCTTCTCGTTCTTCGCCTCGCCCTCGCCCTCGGCGGCCTCGGACAGGTCGAACGTGTTGGACATGGTGACGGCCCGCCGCGCCCCCTGCCGCGGGTTGGCGGTGAGGTTGGCCGGCGTCCGCTCGACCGGCGGGCCGTTCATCGGGACCTTGATCCCCGGCAGGCTGTAGGTGTGGACGTTGTTCGCGTAGAACGGCTGCGCCCAATACGTCCGGCCGGTCGCGGCTTCCGGGTACACGAGTTCGCCCTTCGCGACCTTCGCGATCTCGTCGTACTTCAGCTCGACGACCTGCTCGCTCGCGTCGCCGGGCTGGCCGGTCGGCTTGAAGATGCCCGGCTCCCGGTGGCCGCCGGACACGTCCGCGATCCACGCCCGGACCTGGACCTGGATCGCCCGGTCGAGCGGGTTGAGGACCTTCGCCGTGACCGGGATCTTGACCTTGTCCTTGTCCTTGTACGGCACGCCGTACTCGACGCCCGCCACGCGGCCGGCGATCAGCCCCTGGACGTACTCGGTCGGCACGCCGAGGCCGATGTAGTTCCCGGACCGCGCCCCGCCGAACATCTCGACGACGACGCCGACCACGTCCCCGTGGGCGTCGATGATCGCCCCGCCGGAGTTGCCGGGGTTGATCCCGCCCTCCAGCTTGATCCGGCGGACCTGGCCGTACTGGTCGGCCGTGGACCCGGAGTAGGACGTGCGGCGGGTCGAGACCTCCGGCTCCTTCTTCGACTGGGCGACGGCCCCGGAGATCGAGTACCCGAGCGGGAACCCGATCGTGATGACCCCCTGGCTGTCCCGCAACTCCGCGGACGGGCGGATCTTCAGCGGCGTCGGCAGGTTCGTCTCGCCGATGATCTTGATGACCGCCAGGTCGATGTCCCGGTCCACGGCGAGAATCTTCAGCTTCGCGTGCGGGATCTCCCGCTGCTGGGACGTGCCGGCGTTCAGGTAGAGGGTCAGCTTCCGCGGCTCCGGGCTGTTCGGGGCCTTCATGAACAGGACGTGGGCGTTGGTGAACACGAGGTCCGGCTCGACGCCGAACCACCCGCTCCCGGTCCCCGTGCCGATGTCCGCCTCGGCCTTGATGAACACCCCGGCCCGCTTCGCCTTCTGCATGTTGAAGTCGGAGATCAGGCAGCCCATGAGCTGGTCGGACGTGAGGTTGCTCGACGTGGCGTTGCCCGTCCCGCGGCCGATCCGAATCTCCTCGCCGGGGTTCGTCGGCGGGGTTACCGCGACCTTCGTTTCGGTCTTCGGTTCCGCCTTCGGCTCGACCTTCACCTCGGTCTTGGGTTCCGTCTTCGGCTCGGTCTTGGGTTCGGCCTTCGGCTCGGCCTTCGCCGTGGTGTCGGTCTTCGGCTTGGTCGTGTTCGTGTTCGTGTTGTTCGCCGGGGTCGTGTTGGAACCGCCGGGCGTGTTCGCCTTGTTCGGCGTGACGGCCGCGACTTCCTGGGAACCGTTGTCGCCGTTGTCGCCGTCGTCGCCGCCGAGGTACATGGCCGCGCCGATGCCGCCGCCGAGCAGCACGACGGCCGCCAGCGCGCCGAGGATCAGCGGCAGCTTCGACTTCTGCGACCCGCGGCGCGGGCTTTCGTCTTCCTCCTCGTCGTCCGCCGCCCGGCGGCGGGACCGGGGCTTCTCTTCGTCCTCGTCGTCGTCACGGCGGCGACTCGCCCGGGCCTTCGGGGCGGCGGCCTCGTCGGCCTCCTCCTGGCGGCGGGACGGGCGGGACCGCGGGGCCTCCTCTTCCTCGTCCTCGACGAGCACGGCGACCGCCGGCTCGTCCGGGGCCGTCACCGGCATCATCTCGCCGCACTTCTTGCAGCGGATCGTCTTGCCGATCAGGTGTTCCCCGACGGGGTAAACGGACTCGCACCCCGTGCAGGTAATTGAGAGCGCCATGCCCACGGCTCCGAAAGCTAATCAAGGGATCAGATAATGGTTGTCAGTGTACCCGTTCGCGGGTCCGGTCGTAACGGCAAAATTGCCGCGCGGGCGGAATTCATTTCTCACCGCGGCGGGTCGGCCCGGCCGTCGGGCCGGAGGCGGTCGATGTAGCTTCCCACGTCCGCGTCGATCGCCGCGAGCGGCTTGCCGAGGAGCGCCTCCAGCGCCTTGCCGGGGTCGCCGCCGGTGTTGAGGGCCGTCAGGTACGCATCGAACTCGGCCGTGCCGAGCAGCGACCGGTCGAACGCGAGGTAGAACGCCAGCGCCCAGGACGTGATGTACGTCCGGTCCGCGGCGGCCTTCTGGTTCGCGTGGATCGTGACGAACGCCTCCCCGCCGGTGCGGACGAGGTCGGCGACCGGCAGCAACCCGTCCTTCTTCCGCAGGTCCTTCGCCCGCATCAGCCGGTCGCGGTCGGCGTGGCCGACGCGGAGTTCGCCGCCGTCCAGCACGGCCGTCTCGAACACCTGCGCCAGCCCCTCGTTCAGCCAGCGGGGCAGTTCGCCGACGCCCTTGCCGGCCCGCACGTCGGCGGCCGACCGCGGCGGGTAGGCCACGTTCGCGGCGTAGGCGTGGAACGCCTCGTGGTAGAGCAGTGCGAACAGCCGGCCGGTGAGTTCGTCGAACTTCGCGTCGTTCGCCTTCTCAACGGCCCAGACCTTCCGCCGTTGGTCGTTGACCGGCCCGAGGTGGCGGTCCCGCTCGGTCCGGCTGTCCTTGTACAGTTGGCGGACCTCGGCCTCGTACTTGTCGAGGGCGGTCAGCTGCTGGACGTTGTGCAGCCGGGCGGCGGACAGGTCCTGGCCGAGCCGCCGGAGGTCGGTCCCGCAGATGATCCGGTTGGCCGTCTGGTCGTACACGGCCGGGTTCAGCACCGGGCCGGTGACCGGGCCGAGGAGCTTCGCGTACTCCTCCTTGTCCGGGGCGAGCAGGATCGTCAGCGGCCGGGCCGTCGTCGGGCGGCGGGGCGGCAGGAACCGGGCGTAGGCGGTGAAAATCTGCTCGAGCCGCACCCCGGCCCGGCGGGTGATTTCCTCGGACGCGGACGACGCCAGGGTGAACTCGTCCGAGTCGTACCGCTTCGCCGCGTCCTTGCGGCCGAGCCACTCGGTGGCGGTCAGGTCGAGGGCTTCCATCCGCTTGCGCTCGCCCGCGCCGGTCGGGTCGAGGTCGGCCAGCTTCGCCTTCACGGATTCGCGGTCGGCGTCCGCGATCTTCTTGATCTGCGCGACTTCCTTCTTGAGGAAGAACGTGGTGAGCGTGACGGTGGGGCGGCCGGGCGGCCGGCGGACGACACGGAACCGGACGCCGGTGGCGGTTTCGTCGAGGACGATGCCGTGGTATTTCGACCCGTTGACGGCGGTGAGTTCGTCGAGCGGCCACGCGGCCGGCTTCGCCGGTTGGGCGGAGACCGTCCCCGCGAGAAGGAGGAACAGGAGCGTGCGGTGGAGCATGGTAGGGTGATTGTGACCGATTCTCGGGGAAAGGGAAGATGGTTGGCCCCCTGGGACCGCGGGCGTCCCGCCCGCCCACCTCCACGCCGCGGGGATCAGCCTCATGTGGCTGGGGCCGTAGCGGGCGGGACGCCCGCGGTCCCAGGGACTGATCCTTCCGGCCGGGCCGAACGCCCGAACCGTTCGGATCGGCCCGTTTCAATTGACCCGCCCCGCCCCCGGCCCGATAATGACCGTCCACTCGGTCCGCAGGGATTACGCCGTGACCAGCCCGACACAGCAGAAGCTCAAACTGTTCAGCGGCCGGGCCAACCGGCCGCTGGCCGAGCGGATCGCCCGCGAACTCTCCCCCCTCATGAAGGCCGACATCCCCGTCGGCCGGCTCGTCGTGGACGACTTCCCGGACGGCGAGACGAACGTCCGGATCGACGAGGACGTTCGCGGCCGGGACGTGTTCCTCGTCCAGCCGACGTGCGAGCCGGTCAACCAGAGCCTGATGGAGCTGCTCGTCATCCTGGACGCATTCAAGCGGGCCAGCCCGGCCCGGATCACGGTCGTGCTGCCGTACTACGCCTACGCCCGGCAGGACCGCAAGGACAAGGGCCGCGTCCCGATCACGGCGAAGCTCGTCGCCGACCTGCTCACCACCGCCGGGGCCAACCGCGTCCTCTGCCTCGACCTGCACACCGCGCAAATCCAGGGCTTCTTCAACATCCCCGTCGATCACCTGTACGCCTCCCGCGAGATCATCGGGTACATCCGCACCCTCGGCATCCCGCCGGACGACATCGTCGTACTGTCTTCGGACGAGGGGGCGATCAAGAAGGCGCTGAAGTACCAGAAGGGCCTCGGCAGCAAGCACATCGCCGTCGTGGACAAGCGGCGGTCGAGCGCCACCACGACCGAGCAGGCGCACATCATCGGGTCGCCGGTCGAGGGGAAGACGGTGTTCATCTTCGACGACATGATCTCGACCGGCGGGACGATCGCCGGGGCGGCTCGGGCGGCGAAGGCGGCCGGGGCGAAGCGGGTTTACGTGGCCAGCACGCACGGCGTCCTGAGCGCCGGGGCGGTGGATAAATTGCGGACGGCCGGGATCGAAAAGATCATAGTGACGGACACGATCCCGATCTCCGCCGAGAAGCGGGTGGCGCTGCCGAACCTGGAGGTCATCTCCGTCGGCAAGCTGCTGGCCGAGGCGGTGTACCGGATTCACGAGAACTACTCGCTCACCGACCTGTTCCAGGACGACCGGTGACCGAGGAAACCACCCGCGAGTCATGGCCACGATTACCGTCCACTGCCCGACGTGCGACTGCCAACTGGAACTGGACGCGGCCCACCGCGGGCAGGAAGTCGAGTGCGGCAGCTGCCACCAGGTGTTCGTCGCGAAGCCGCAGCGGTCCGACCGGGACGACCGGGAGCGCCGCCGCGACCGGGAGCGGGACGACGACGAGGACGACCGCCCGTCCCGCCGCCGCCGGCGGTCCCGGCGGTACGCGGACGACGACGATTACGACGACGACTTCTACGAGCGGCAGCGGCGGCGGGCGAACGAGGGGACCGGCCTCGGCGACGCGTCCCTGGTCCTGGGCGTCGTGGCGGTCTTCGTGTTCTGGTGCCCGATCATCGGCGGGCCGCTGACCGTCGTGGGGATCGTCCTCGGCGCGCTCGGCCTGCGGGCGGCCCGGAACGGGACGGCGATCGCCGGGCTGGTGCTGAACGTGGTATTCCTCCTCGCATCCCTCTTCTTCATGCTGATGTGGGGCTTCCGCTAGCCCCGCCGGGAGGCCGACCGTATGCGAATGATCCTCTCCCTGTCGTTCGCCGTCGTCGTGGCCGGGTGCTCGCCGTCGTCCTCGGCCCCGACGCCGGTGGCGTCCGGCCGGGCCGCGGACCGCGAGGCCGACCACGCGCACGAGCGGGACAAGATGAAGCTGGCCGACGCCGGGCCGTACCACGCGGCGCTGACGGCCCACCTGTCGAAGGACGGCAACGAGCTGGACGTGTTCATCGAGACGGCCGGGGCGGAGCCGAAGCCGGTCGGCATCGCGGACACGGCCCTGGTGGCGAAGGCGACGCGGGCCGGCGACCCGATCGAGTACACGCTGACGTTCGACCCGGCCCCGGCCGAGGAGCGGCCGACGGACGAGGCGAAGGGGACGTGCTCGCACTTCGTGGCGAAGGCCGAGTGGCTGAAGCCGGACGACGTGGTGACGGTGAAGTGCGAGATCGAGGTCCAGGGGAAGCGGCGGCCGGTCGTGTGGAAGGAGTTCGTGCCGAAGAAGTACGCCCACCACGACGACTCGGAGAAGGCCCCGCCGATGCCGTGACGGCGAGCGGCGGGGCGGAATTCACGTCACTCCGGCGCGACCTCGCCGCCGGCGCGGGTGGCCAGAATCCCCAGCGTCCGGAACGGCAGGTTCTCGCTCAGGAACCGCACCGACCCGTCGGCCATGACCACGTTCGCCCCGCCGGGGTGCATCGAGTACAGCCCGTACCCCCACTCGTTGGACCCGTTGATCTTCATCGGCGTCGGCGGGGGCGTCGTCACCTGCCCGGAGCACCACAGGATCAACTGCCCGATCTCGTAGGGGTTGTCGTTCGTCGCCCACGCCCCGCCGCGGGCGCGGGCGCAGTTCGCCAGCGTGTTGTTCGCCACCGCCTTCGTCAGCAACTTCCCGTTCCGGTAGATGTCCTCCCGGCCGCTGTTCTCCCCGACGAGCATCGTGTTCGACGTGCCGTCGATGATGCTGGCGATGCGGTTGGACGGCTTCGGGAGCGTCGCCCCATTCCAGCCCATCAGGACGCCGGCCCGGTCGCCGGTGAGTTGGTCCGCGCCGGTCAGCCCGACGTTCGTGTTGAAGTTAGCCGCGATCCCCTCGACGGCGAAGTAGTCGGTACACGCCCCGACCTTGTTCGGCGGCGTGGTTTCGTACTTGTCTTGGAGCCGCTCCGGGTCCGGGGTGGACGGGCACTGGACGAGCCGCAGTTGCGTCCGGGCGAGCGTGCCGTTGATGCTCGCGCCGACGGGGTTGGTGGCGTCGGCGTCGATCCACCAGTTCTCCCGCAGGTTGTACTGGGCGACGATCGCCCCCTGCTCGATGTACGGCAGGGCGTCCGGCATCCAGCTCCGCTGGGCGGCCTCCGGCTTCGTCGCGTCCTTGAACGTCCGCTTGGACATCGGGAACTCGCCGCGGGCGCTCTCGTAGTTGTGCAGGGCGAGGCCGATCTGTTTGAGGTTGTTCGTGCATTTGATCCGCGCCGCCGACTCCCGGACCTTCTGCACGGCCGGCAGGAGTAACCCGATGAGGATGGCGATGATCGCGATGACGACCAGTAGTTCGATGAGGGTGAAACCGTGGCGGCGGTTCGTTCGCATGTCGATTCCGTGTTGAGGGTCGTGGTTCGGCCCGCGACAAAGCAACAGCCGTGCCGGATCAGATGTGCGGAATACTGAGCGTGTCGGCCCGAAAAAGTGGTCGCCCGCTGGCCACGAGGGGTCAATTCGTGGCGCGCGGTCTCATCGAATTCTCCGTTGCTCACCGACAGAATCCGTGGTCCACTCGATTCGCCCACGGAGGACGGCGCGATGACGAAATACCTGTTGGCCGCGATCACGTTCGGCGTTCTCGCGGCTGTCGCCCCGGCTCAGGACGCCGTGGCTCGGTTGATGGACGCGGCGCGGGCGCGGGAAGCGGCGACGCAACGGGCGGAGTTCGTCTACCGGGTCCAGGAAGTCCTCCGGTGGGAGGTTGCCCCTACCGGGAAAACGGCGGACAAGCAGCCGGCGGTCAAGGAAAGCACGGCGGAATCGCGGGGCCGGCTCGCCCTCGACGGGGCACGGTATCGTTTGGAGGACGTTCACCCACTGCCGCCCCTTTTGCGGCCGGGGGCCGCGTTCATCCTGATCCAGAACGATGAGGCGGCCTACTACCAGTTCCCTCGGGAGCCGGGCTACAAGTTGCAAGGCGTGATCTTGCCCACGAGCGCCGTGGGGGTTCTGCGGCCGGAACGCAACGGGCCGCTGTTCCTGGCGTGCCGGTTGGCCTCCTACGTGGCCGAACGGCCGGAGCGGTTGGCCCTCGTCGAGAAGGCCGACGCCGACGGGTTGGTGGTGTGCCGGCTCGACGGCCGCCAGACGCTTTGGGCCGACCCGGCGAGGGAGTACGTCGTCACGCGGGCGGAGCGAGCGGAAGGGAAATACACCGCCCGATACGACATCCGCTACGAGAAACACGCCGGCGCGAGGTGGCTGCCGTCCGGCTGGACGCTGACCTCGCAGCACCCGTCGAACAACCGCCGGAACGTTCTCACGGCGACGGTGGACAAGGTCCGCGTCGGCGAACCGCTCCCGGACACACTTTTTGAAATGAAGTTCCCGCGCGGCATGGAGGTTTCTGATAATCGCGACGGGTCGAGCTTCCTCGCCGGTGCGGACGGCGAGAAGTTGCCCGTCCGTGCCCTGCCGAACCCGAACGCCCGCGGGATATTCTCCCTACTTTGGCGGCTCGGACTGGTCGCGGTCGTCGGTGGGCTTCTGTTCTTGGCCCTGTTCCTCCGCTTCCGACGACGGAAGCCCGCCGCCGGTCAAGTCGGTTCTATTCTCCCCGAAACTTGACCCCGCCCGCTTCCCGGCCGATACTATTAAAGAACCCACCCCCCCGGTTCGCCCCAGCGAACGTCCGACTCTCAGAAATGACGCATCACGCGAAATTCCTCGGCCTTTTCGCGGCCGTCGTGTTCCTCACGCCCCGTCTGACCGCGGACACCGGCGAGCAGCTCTACGCCGCGCAGTGCGTCCGCTGTCACGGCAAGGTCGGGGAGGGGACGAAGAGATATCCCAAGCCGCTCGTCGGCGACTTCTCCGTCGCGCAGCTGGCCGAGCAGATTCAGAAGACGATGCCGGAGAACGACCCCGGCTCGCTGTCGAAGGACGACTCGACCAAGATTTCGCAGTACGTCTACGACGGCTTCTACTCGCAGGCCGCCCGCGAGAAGAACAAGCCGGTCCGCGTCGAACTCGCGCGGCTGACCGTACCGCAGTACAAGAACGCCCTCGCGGACATCCTCGGCAGCTTCCGCGGCGGGGCGAACACGCGGTGGGAGGACAAGCGGGGCCTGAAGGCCGAGTACTTCAAGAACCGCAACCACGGCCAGCGGCTGATTGAGCGGCTCGACCCCGGCGTGACATTCGACTTCGGGACGGAAGCTCCGGGCGGGAAGGAGTTCGACCCGAAGGCGAAGGAGTTCGACGCGAAGGAGTTCTCGATCCGCTGGTCCGGCAGCGTCCTCGCCCCGGAGACCGGCGACTACACGTTCATCGTGAAGTCCGACCAGTCGGTGAAGCTGTGGGTGAACGATTCCCGCAAGCCGGTCGCCGACGGGTACGTGAAGTCCGGCAGCGACAACGAGTACAAGGCGACGCTGTTCCTGCTCGGCGGCCGGGCGTACCCGATCCGGCTCGACTTCTCGAAGGCCCTGCAAGGGGTCAAGGACAAAATGCCGAAGCCGACGGCGGCGTCCGTCAGCCTGTTGTGGCAACCGCCGCACGGGACGGTCGAGCCGATCCCGGCCCGCGTCCTGTCGCCGCAGTTCGCGCAGGACGTGTACGTCGATGAAACCAAGTTCCCGCCGGACGACCGCAGCTACGGGTGGGAGCGCGGCACGACCGTCTCGAAGGCGTGGGACCAGGCCACGACCGACGCCGCCATCGACGCGGCGAATTACGTTTCCACCCGCATCGAGCAGTTCGCCAACACGAACCTCAATGACCCGAAGAAGAAGGACAAGCTGACGGCGTTCCTGCGGCAGTTCGCGAAGCTGGCGTTCCGCAAGCCGGTCACCGAGGACGTGGAGCGCCTCTACGTCGCGCGGCCGGTCGAGGGTACGCCGGACCTCCAGGCCGCCGCGAAGCGGGCGGTGCTGATGATCCTGAAGTCGCCGCGGTTCCTGTACCGCGAAGTCGCCGGCGACCCGAACCAGTACGACGTGGCCGCCCGGATGGCGTTCGCCCTGTGGGACTCCGTCCCGGACCAGGAGCTGCACGCCCTCGCCGCGCAGGGCAAGCTGCGGACGGCGGAAGAAATCAAGAAGCACGTCGCCGAGCGGATGATGACGGACACGCGGGCGCGGGCGAAGCTCCGCGGGTTCCTGCACCACTGGCTGAAGACCGACCACGCCCGCGACGCCGAGAAGGACC
Organism: Limnoglobus sp.; assembly: GCF_059499385.1. NCBI lineage: Bacteria > Pseudomonadati > Planctomycetota > Planctomycetia > Gemmatales > Gemmataceae > Limnoglobus > Limnoglobus sp. The sequence continues at coordinate 73,856 of NZ_JCABYM010000144.1, forward strand.
CGAAGCGGTTCCCCGGCTTCGACGCCGCAATCGTCGCCGACCTTCGCACGTCGCTCGACCTGTTCCTCGACGACGTGGTCTGGTCCGAGAAGTCCGACTTCCGCCAGCTGCTGCTCAACGAGGAGACGTACCTCAACGGCCGCCTCGCGAAGTACTACGGCGCGTCGCTGTCGGAGAACGCCCCGTTCCAGAAGGTCGCGTTCGAGAAGGGCCGGCGGCAGGGCGTGCTGACGCACCCGTTCATGCTGGCGACGTTCGCGTACACCGGCGAAACGTCGCCGATCCATCGCGGCGTGTTCCTCGCCCGCGGCATCCTCGGCGTCGGCCTCAAGCCGCCGGCCGAGGCGTTCACCCCGTTGGCCGCGGACTTGCACCCGACGCTGACGACCCGCGAGCGGGTCGAACTGCAAACGAAGGGCGTGAACTGCCAGTCGTGCCACGCGGTCATCAACCCGCTGGGGTTCACGCTCGAGAACTACGACGCCATCGGCCGGTTCCGCGAGCAGGACAACAAGAAGGCGGTGAACCCGGAGGGCAGCTACACCACCCGCGCCGGGGAGGTGAAAACCTTCCGCGGCCCGACGGAACTGGCGACGTTCCTGGCCGCGAGCGAGGACACGCACTCGGCGTTCGCGGAACAAATGTTCCACCATCTCGTCCAACAATCGATCCGCGCCTACGGCCCGACGACGGGGGCGGACCTGCGAGAAAAGTTTGCGAAGTCGGGCTTCAACGTGCGACAATTGGCGGTAGAAGTCGTCTCGACCGCCGCGATGAAGGGGACTAAGAATTAGCCACAGAGGAACACAGAAATCACAGATCAGAAAAACATGATTTCGTTCTGATCTGTTTTCATCCGTGTTCATCTGTGGCCGAATATCGGGAGAGCCTTGTGAGTCAGACGCGACGCGATTTCATCCGCACCCTCGGCCTGTCGGCGGCCGCGGTCCCGTTCGTGCTGAACCTGCCGAGCCTCGGGTTCGCCAACCAGGGGCGGCGGAAGCAGCGGCTCGTCGTCATGTTCTCGCCGAACGGCGTCGTGCCGTGGAACTTCTGGCCGAAGGAAACCGGGAGCGAGTTCACGCTCCCGAAGTCGGTCGTGTCGCTGGAGCCGTTCAAGAAGCAGACGCTGTTCCTGCACGGCGTCGCCGACAAGATTCGCGGTGACGGCGACGGCCACATGCGCGGCATCGGGTGCTTGCTCACCGGGATCGAACTCTTCCCCGGCAACATCCAGGGCGGCTCGGACACGCCCGCGGGCTGGGCGAAGGGGCTGTCCATCGACCAGGAGATTCGCAACCACCTGCAGAAGGACGCGGCCACGAAGACGCGGTTCGGCAGCCTGGAGTTCGGCGTGCAGGTCCCGGACCGGGCCGACACCTGGACGCGGATGGTGTACGCCGGGGCGAACAAGCCGGTCGCCCCGATCGACGACCCGTACCAGATGTTCAAGAAGCTCTACGGCCGCACGACCGACAACAAGGTGCTGGCGAGCGTCCTGGACGACCTAAACGCGGACCTGAAGAAGGTCGCCGGGGCGGTCAGCGTCGAGGACCGCAAGCTGCTCGACGAGCACACCACGTTCGTCCGCGAGATGGAACTCGAACTGAAGGCCGCGACGAAGCACGGCGAGATCGGGCACAAGGTCCCGGAGATCGAGCCGGGCGTCCGGGACGACAACGAGAACATCCCGAAGCTGAGCAAGATGCAGATCGAGCTGATGGTGAATAGCTTCGCGGCCGACTTCAGCCGGGTGGCGACGCTGCAGTTCACGAACAGCGTCGGCATGGCCCGGATGAAGTGGCTGGGCATCACCGAGGGCCACCACGAGCTGTCGCACGAGCCGAACAGCAACGAGAAGGCGATGGAGAAGATCACGAAGATCGACACCTGGTTCTGCGAACAGCTCGCGTACCTCGCCAAGCGTCTCTCCGAGACGCCGGAGCCGGGCGGGCAGGGGAGTTTGCTCGACAACACCACCATCGTCTGGACGAACGAGTTGGGCCAGGGGAACTCGCACACGCACAACGACACGCCGTTCCTGCTGGTCGGCGGCGGGCTGGGCTTTAAGATGGGCCGGTCGCTGAAGTACAAGCAGGTCCCGCACAACCGGCTGCTGATGTCGTTCGCGCACGCGTTCGGCCACCGCGTCAAGGCGTTCGGGAACCCCAACTACTGCGGCGACGGCCCGCTGAACGATCTGACGTAACGACACCTCACGCAACACCCGGTGAGCGGGCGACCCGTCGGGTCGCTCGCTCACCGCGTTTACGGACTTCGCGTTGACGCCGTTCATCCGCGTGCCGTAGTCTCCGTCCTCCCCCGGAGGACGCGCATGACGACGGCCGACGCCCCGACTTCCCTGCCCGCGTGGCTGTCGTTCCTGTGGCGGACCGTCCTCTTCCCCGGCACGGCGGCCGTCGATTCGCGCGTCAAGCTCGCCTCGCTTCTTCTCGTCATCGTGTTGCCGGCGATGCTGCTGTACCCGATGCGGTCGTTCCACCTGCTGGAACCCGACGAGGGGCGGTACGCGCAAATCCCGAAGGAGATGCTCGACCGCGGCGAGTGGGTCGTGCCGACGCTGCAAGGCGAGCCGTACCTCGACAAGCCGCCGCTGATGTACTGGCTAGTGAAGCTCAGCTACACTTTGTTCGGCGTCAGCGAGGCGTCCGCCCGGCTGGTCCCGGCTGTGTGCGTCCACCTGACGATCCTGGCCGTCTACCTGATCGGCCGCCGGTCGCTCGGCGAGCGGTCGGCGTTCTGGGCCGCGATGCTCCTGACCGTCGCGCCCGGCTACCTCGCCGTGGCCAGGTTGCTGCTGCTCGACGGGCTGTTGACGCTGTGCGTGACGCTGTCCGTGCTCAGCGGGTTCGAGGCCGTCCGCACCGGCACGCTGCGGCGGGGCTGGTGGGTCGCGTCGGCCGTCGCGTCCGGACTGGGGTTCCTGACGAAAGGCCCGATCGCGGAGATTCTGCTTTTCCCGCCGCTCGTCGCGTTCGCGTGGCTGTCCGCGTCGCGGCTCGTCGTCGGCTGGAAGAACCTCGCGCTCTTCTTCGGCATCGTCGTCGCCGTCAACGTGCCGTGGTACGTGGCGATCTACCTCCGCGAGCCGGCGTTCCTGCGGTACTTCTTCTGGGAACACAACGTCATGCGGTTCGTGCAGCCGTTCGACCACCTGCAGCCGGTCTGGTACTACGCCCCGATCCTCGTCGGCGGCCTGCTGCCGGGGACGCTCCTGCTCGTGCCGTATTTCCGCGACCTGCTGTTCCGGTCCGGGGAAACGCGGTCGGCGGCCGGCGGGTTCTGGCTGCTCGCCGGGCTGTGGTGCGTGGCGTTCTTCAGCGTGTCCGGGTCGAAGTTGCCGACGTACATCCTGCCCGCGTTCCCGTTCCTGTGCCTGGCGCTCGGGGAGTTCGTCGCGCGGTCGCGGTGGGACGCCCGGCCCGCCACGAAGGGCCTCGTCGCCGCGTTCGCGTGTTTGCTGTTCGCGGCGAACACGTTCGTCATCCCGGAGTACGCGCGGGCAAGGTCGCCGTTCGGCGAGCCGGACGTGGTGGGGAAGTTCGTGACCGACCCGGCGACGCCGGTGGTGACGTACCCGCGGGGTTGCGACTCGGTGGCGTTTTACACCGACCGCGCCGACTTCGACCGCGTCCGCAGCAAGGGCGTGAACCAGTTGATGGTGGACATGCACCACCGGCCGCGGACGGTGATCCTGTTCACGCACCGGCACTCGTTCGACGCCTTCCGCGAGGCGCTTCCGCCGTCGCTGCGGGTGGAAGAAGCCGTGAGCCTGGACCGGCCGACGCGCACGCTGTGGCAGAAGCTGATCGGCAGCACCCCGTGGGGCCTGGCGGACGTGGCGGTGATCGTGCCCAACACCGTCTCTCGCGCGCAAACGGACTGACGGTTAGCGGGCGACCCGTCGGGTCGCCCGCTAACCGCGGGTCAGTCCCCGAAAAGGTCGCGCTTCTTGAAAATGTTGTTGGGGTCTTGCGCCAGGTCGTCCGCGAGTTGGTTCATCGGGTCGATGTACGCGGTCTGAACGACGCGGAAGATGCAGACGATCACGAGGATCGAAATCATCACGTAAACGACGCCGGACACGATCCGGGCGAGCACCTTCATCCCGCGGATGCTCGCCTCCTGATAAATTTTCGCCTCCTTCTCCATCACCTCCGCCAGCCGCCCGCTTTCCTCCCCGATGGCGACGGCGTGAACGAACTCCTCCGGGAACAGGTCCGGGCCGAGCTTCCCTAGCGTCTCGGCGATCTCAGTCCCCTTCCGGCACATCTTCGCCGCCCGCTCGCCCTCCTGTTGGTACGCCTTGTTCGCGGTCGCCCGGAGGCTGCTCTTCATCACGCGGTCGGCCCGCAGCCCGGCCTCGATGGTCATGTGGGCGGCCATCGCGAACCGGTGCAGCGCGAACGCCCGCGCCACCGGCGCGATGCCGGGGACCTTCAGCGCCAATGACTCCGCTTTCGCCCGCGCGTTCGGCGTGCGGATGAGGATGACCACCGAGCCGAGGATGAAGGCGGTGAACACGGCCGCGTAGGTGAAGAACCAGAACGCACCGCTCGCGCCTGTTAGTCCCAGGCCGAGCGGGTCGAGTTTCGTGCCGAGGCTGCCGAGGATGAGGATCAACATCGTCAGCACGCCGATCGCGCCGACGTACATGATCCCAGGCCATACGAGTGCGGTCAGGAACTGCCGCTGCGCGGCCAGCACTTCCTCGTAATGCTTCTCCAGCTCCGCGAAAACGACCGGCAGCCGCCCGGCCTGCTCGCCGACGGCGATCAGCTCCACGAACAGAAGCGGGAACCGCCACGCCTCCGGCCGCAGCGCGTCGGACATTGACTCGCCGTCCTCCAGGCGGTTCGCCATCCGCTCGGCGACCGGGCGGAACACGGCCGGGCCGGACTTTGCTTGTTGGCGGAAGACGCGGACGGGCGAGAGGCCCACGTCCAGCCCGTGCCGCAGCGCCCGACACCAGAGGATCAGCGCGGGCAGCGGGCACGACGACCGGAACATGCGACAGCCTCGGAAGGGACACGTTCACCATACCGCCGCCGCCGGGGTTCCGCCACCGGGCCGGTCCCTATCATGTCTGCGTCCCGATCCGTCCCGCCACCAGGAGAATCCGATGTCTCGCGCCAACGCCGTCACGTTCAAGGGGAACCCGGTCACCCTCGCCGGGGACGCGGTCAAGGTCGGGCAGAAGGCCCCCGACTTCAAGGCCGTGAGCAACGCCCTCGCCGCCGTCACGCTCGCGGACAGCAACGGGAAGGCCCGGCTGTTCAGCGTCGTGCCGTCGATCGACACGCCGGTGTGCAGCACGCAGACGAAGAAGTTCGAGGACGGCATCAACGCCCTCGGCGACAAGGTGGCGTGCTACACCGTCAGCCTGGACTCGCCGTTCGCCCAGAAGCGGTTCTGCGGGGCCGAGGGCGTGAAAACGATGCAGACGCTGTCGGACCAGCACGACCAGTCGTTCGGCAAAAACTGGGGCGTGCTGTTCGAGCAGTCGCCGCTGCCGATCAAGCTCTTGGCCCGGTCCGTGTTCGTGGTCGATCCGGCCGGCACGGTGACGTATGCCGAGTACGTGCCGGAAGTGACGAGCGAGCCGAACTACGGGGCCGCGCTGGAGGCGCTGAAGAAGGCGGCGGGATAAGCGGGTTGCGAATCTGCGGTGACATCGTCCAACCTTCGACTTCCCAACAGGGGCAACGGCGAGCGTCACGGCGTAAGCGTGACGTGTCTCGGGCCCGCGCGGGGACGGGGTCCGTTGCTCGTAGAACCCAGAGCGGAAGCGACGGGGTGGAGGCGCTCCACCCCGTCGCTTCCGCTCTGGGTTCTACTGTTGCGGTTGGGGCGATGTCATTTACGGGTTCGAGACACGTCACGCTTACGCCGTGACGCTCGCCGTTGCCCCTTCAAGTCGCGGAAAACTGGAACTGATCATCTCCCTTCTGTCAATTCGCGCCCCCGCCCATTCTCTTCATTCCCCCAGAAGCTAGCGAAGCAGTGAAGGATGGGCCGACTTTGCGGGTTCTTGCGCGCCGTTTCGGTCGTGCCGATTCTCGGAAACTTGAAAATCGTTGGTGCGCGGGTTGCGAGAACTTAGTCTAAAGTGTGGAAGGATCGCACCCGGAGAACCAACCATGACGTTCAACCTTCGTACCTTCGCCCTGGCCGCCGCGACCGTCGCCGCGACCGCGACGACCTCCCAGGCCGGGTGGGACAACGTGTTCCAACTCACCTGCTGCAACGAGCGGCCGCGGGCCAGCTTCTTCGCCCCGCGGCGGGCCGACCCGTGCCCCGGCCCCTGCCCGCCGGACCCATGCCCGCAGCCGGAACGCCGCGTGGAGTACGTGCAGCGGAGCTACTACCAGCCGGTCACGGAATGGCGGCGGGAGTCGTACCGCGTCCCCGTGCGGGAAACCGTAAAGTCGTACTACTGGGACCCGGTGAAGAGCTACAGCTACACGTCGTACTACGACCCCTGCACGCAGACGTGCCAGGAGATCGCCGTCCCGCGGACGAGCTACGTGCTGAAGGAGCAGTGCAACTCGGTCGAGCGGTTCGTCGAGAAGACGCGGCTCGTGCCGGTGCGGAGCTACCGCGAGGTGACGGAGACGACGCCGGTGGTGACGTACTACTACCCGCCGACCCGCCGCCAGTCGAACTACACCGTCCCGGCCCCGCCGATCGGCGCGCCGCGGATCGACGAGTTCCGCAACACCCCGCCGACGATCACGCCGAGCGGCCCGGAGACGATCAGCCCGACCGACCTGCCGACCGGCGGAACGAACAACTTCCCGCGGCAGATGCCGCCGGCGAACAACCCGTCGTCCACGCGGGCGAAGGCCCCGCTGAACGCGAACACGGCCAGCAAGGCGAGGCTGCGGGGGGAGGTGGTCGAGAAGGACCAGCTCACGCCGAAGGCGGGGTCGAAGCTGGTGTTCGTGAACGCGGCCGACCACGCCGACCGGAAGTACGCGAAGGCGAACGAGTTCGGCGAGTTCGACCTGACGCTGCCGGCCGGCGACTGGTACCTGTACGTGGACCGCGGCGACGGCAACGCCGTGCGGTACAAGAAGCTGACGGTCGCGGCGAACGACACCCGCGAGTTCCGGCTGGTGAGCCGATAAGTGGGAAGTGATCCGTATATAGCCGCCGGCTTGCCGGCGGTTTTTTTGTTTTCCCAAACCCGCCGGCAAGCCGGCGGCTATATGAAATCACCCGAACGCCTCGCACAGCCGCAGGTGCGTCGGGATGTCCAGTGACTCGGCCCGCCCGCTCCCGTCGATGCCGAGTTCCGCCAACTTCGCGTCCACCACGCTCTTCTCGATCCGCCCGGTCGGGAAGCCGGCCAGCGCCTGCCGCAGGTTCTTCCGCCGGTGGACGTACAGCGCCCGGAGGAAGTTGCGGAACTTCACCACGTCGCCCACCTGCTTCCGCTTCTCCGCGTTTGGCTTGATGAGCACGATGGCCGAATCCACCTTCGGCTGCGGGAAGAAGTTCGTCGGCCCGACCTTCCGCACCGTCTCCACGTCCGCGATCCCCTGCACCAGGACGCTCAGCGCGTTGTAGTCCTTCGTGTTGACGCTCGCCCGCAGCCGCTCGGCGATCTCCCACTGCACCATCACGACCATCCGCTCGATGTCGTCGCGGCCGACGAGCAGGTTCGAGATCAGCGGCGTGGCGATGACGTAGGGCAGGTTCGCGACCAGCTTCTTCGTCCCCGGCACGGCCTCCCACGCGGCGATCATGTCCGGGTTCAGCACGCTCTTCTTCTCCAAACAGTCGCCGTGGAAGAACGTGACGTTCGCCCGCTCACCAACGACCTCCCGCGCGACCGGCGCGAGCGACGAGTCGATCTCGACGGTGACGACGTGCCCGGCGTGCGCCGCCAGCTTCGCCGTCAACGATCCGGTCCCCGTGCCGACTTCCAGCACGTTGTCGGTCGCCGTCAACTCACCCGCACGGACGATGAGGTCGAGGAGGTTGATGTCGATGAGGAAGTTCTGGCCGAGCTTGCTCTTCGCGTGCAGCCCGTGGGCGGAAAACAGGCGGCGGAGGTACGAGAGCGTTTGTCGCGGCGACGGCACGTTCGGCGATGGTTCGGCGTTCATCGGGCAATTGTAGCGGTTTTCCACCCGGCCGCTTCCTCGCCGTCGAGCCGCAGCGTCAGGCACTTCGCACTCCCGCCCGCCTTCAGGAACTCGTCGAGTTCCACTTCGACGGGCTGGTAGCCGTGCGAAGCGAGCGACTCGCCAAGCCGCGGGCAGCGGCTGTTGTGAACGACCGTCTTCCCGACGACGACGGCGTTGCACCCGAAGCGGTGCGCCTCCGGTTCCTCCACCGGAATCAGTTTCGGGACGTGCGAGTCCAGCACCCGGCGGCCGTAGCTGTCGAACGCGTCGGGGAAGTAGATCGCCTCCGTCGGCGAGAGCGGGCAGAAGCAGGTGTCGAGGTGGTAGAACCGCGGGTTGACGAGTTCGAGCGGCAGCACGCGGACGCCGAGCCGCTGGCCGACCCACTGGTGCGCGGCCGCGTCCGACCGCTGGCGGTAGCCGGCGAACAGGATGTCGCCGCAGAACAGCGCGTCGCCCGCGCCCTCGTGGTACATGCCGTCGGGCAATCGCTCCACCTGGAATCCGTTCCCGGCGAACCACGCGTCGAAGACGGGCGACTCCTTGGCGCGAACGTCGTGGCGGAACGAGCTGCTGAGGAACAGGTCGCGGAACACGAGGCCGGCGTTCGCGGTGAACACGAGGTCCGGCAGCCCGGCCTGTGGCGCGAGGAGTTCGACCGTCACACCGAGGCCGACGAGCGTGTCGCGGAGGCGGGTCCACTGCTGGAACGCGAGCTGCCGGACCGCGCCGAGGGAGCGGTTCATCCACGGGTTGATCTCGTACTCGATCCCGTAGTGGTCCGGCGGGCACATCAAAATACGCGCCATGAAATCCCCACAAGACCAGAAAGCCCACGCACGAACGTGCGTGGGCAGTCGCCCCCTTACTTCCCGAACGCCTCCTTCAGCGTCTTCTGCATCGCCTCCCACGACTTCTTGTCCGCCTCGGCGTTGTACTCCAGCCCCTTCACGTTCTTCTCGTCGATCCCCTTGACCGTGAAGCTGTGCTTCGCGCCGGGGTAACTCTCGAACGTGTACGGGGCCTTCGCCTCGTCCAGCGCGGCCTTGAACTTCGCGATCACCTCGTCCTTGATGAACGCATCGTCCGCCCCGTGGCAGACCAGCACCTTCGCCTTGATCTTCTTCGCGTCCTCGGCCGTCGGCGTCGGCAGCGCTCCGTGGAAACTGATCGCCGCCTTCACGTCCCCGTGGCCGCTGAGCGCGACCTGCAGCGCCGTCGAGCCGCCGAAGCAGTAGCCCATGATCGCGATGTTCTTCGCATCGACTTGCTCCTGCTTCTGCAGCGTCGCGATGGCCGCGTTCGCCCGGCCCCGCCACACGTCGATGTTCTTGCGGACCGTGCCGGCCATCTCGCCGGCCTTCATCGGGTGCTCGGTCACCATGCCGTCGCCGTACATGTCGGCGCACAGCGCGACGTACCCGAGGCCGGCGAGCATCTTCGCCCGGTTCTTCGCGTCCTCGTTCAGCCCCCACCACTCGTGGACGACGACCACGCCCGGCCGCTTCCCCTGGGCCGCGTCGTCGTAGGCGAGCATCCCCTTGAGCGTCACCCCGTCGAACGTGTAGTCGATCGCCTTCGTCTTCACCTCGGCCGCGGAAAAGTTGGCGAGCAGCAACAAACAGCCTAGCGAGAGAATCCGGTTCATGCGCGTCTCCAGTTGTGGCAGGGCGGGCGGGGAAATTGTATCGTGTAGGCCACCACCACGGCGAACGGCACGGCGTGAGCGTGCCGGTGGATCGCCGAACACCGGCACGCTCACGCCGTGCCGTTCGCCCCGGAGACATCCGCCATGCGTTCGTGTCTGCTGCTCCTTCTGGTGTTCGCGAATCACACCCTCGCGCAAGAGCCGCCGCGGACGCACGCCGTCACCGTGGACGACTACTTCACGCTCGGGGCGGTCACGCAGATCGCCGTGTCGCCGGACGGGAGGCACGTCGCGTTCACCGAGAGTCGGTGGGACAAGGCCGACGACCTCCGCAAGGCCGACTTGTGGGTGATCTCGACGGACCGCAAGTCCGCGGCCCGGCGGCTGACGTTCGACCGCGCGAACGACCGGAACGTGAAGTGGGCGGCCGACGGCAAGACGCTCTACTTCCTCGGCAACCGCAAGCGGGAGGCCGAGAAGAAGCCGCCGTTCGACGGCACGGCCCAGGTCTGGCGAATCAATATCGACGGCGGCGACCTGTCGGCCGTGACGCGGATCGACGGCGGCGTTACCGGGTACGACCTCGCCGACGGCGGCAACGTGCTGTTCTACGCGGTCGAGAAGACGCACCACGACGAGGACGACTTCGCGAAGCTTCGGGCGAAGTACAAGGCCGACTACGGCCACGGCGTCCGCAAGGTGTCCGAGGTCCACAAGCTCGACACGCGGACGTGGCGGGCGGAGAAGGTCGTGGACGAGACGCGGTACGTCCGCGAGTTCGTGGCCACGAAGGACGGCACGAAGCTGGCGATGGTGACGGCGTTCGACGACACGGTCGTCAAGAGCGAGGGCGAGAGCCGCGTGGACATCTGGGAGGCGGGCAAGGTCACGACGCCGCCGACGGACGTTTACCGGGCGAAGGCCGCGTCGCCGCACGCGTGGCTCGAAGACCTGGCGTGGTCGCCGGACGGCAAGCGGTTCGCGTTCTGCGCCATCTTCGACGCGTACCCGGCGGAGGTCGTCATCGGCACGAAGTCGTCCGAAGGCTGGGACGTGTCGCTCGCCCCGCGGGACGGCAAGTGGGAACTCGTCGGCTACGGCCGCGCCATCGGCCCGCCGGTGTTGTGGCTGAGCGGCGACGAGTTCCTCGTTCAGACGGAGAAGGCCGGCCGCGTGCTGCCGTTCAAGATGAAGGTCGGGCAGGCCGAGGGGGTTGCGATCTCGCGGGACGACCCGATGCTGGCGTTCGAGCCGTTGCCGAAGCGGGAGGGGGTCTATGTGGGCATCCGCGGCAGCGTCGGCATGCCGACGATCACGGTCTTCGGCGACCTACTCGCGCCGCTGTACGACCCGAACCCGCACACGTCGGCCTGGAAGCTGCCGACGATCCAGCACGTCACCTGGAAGGCCGCGGACGGCGCGGAGGTCGGCGGCGTGCTGGAGCTGCCGCCCGGCTACAAGAAGGGGCACAAGCTGCCGCTGGTCGTCGGCATCCACGGCGGGCCGACGACGAGCACGAAGGCGGACCTGAACTTCGACCCGCACAACGGCCGGCTGTACTTCGCGGTCAACGGGTACGCGGTCCTGTTCCCGAACTACCGCGGCAGCACCGGGTACGGGGACAAGTTCGTCACCGACCTCGTCGGCCGCGAGAACGACGTGGAGGTCAACGACATCATCGCCGGGGTACAGCACCTTGTGAAGGAAGGCATCGCGGACGGCGACCGCGTCGGCGTCATGGGGTGGAGCAACGGCGGCTACCTGACGAACTGCCTCATCACGCGGAAGGACCTGCCGTTCAAGCTGCGGGCGGCGAGCAGCGGAGCCGGGATCGTGGACACGGTCGCCGAGTGGGGGTTCAACGACGAACCGGCCTACCCGAAGGTGTTCAAGAAGGGCCACCCGTGGGAGTCGCCGGAGTTGTACAAGAAGTCGTCGCCGACCTACGACCTGGGGAACGTGACGACGCCCACGCTGATCCACGTCGGCGGGAACGACGTGCGGTGTCCGCCGGGCCACAGCCGGATGCTGTACCGGGCGCTGAAGGAGTACAAGAATGTGCCGACGGAACTGGTCGAGTACCCCGGCGAGCCGCACGGCCTGACGAAGATGACGCACCGCCGGGCGAAGATGGAGTGGGACCTGGCGTGGTTCGCGAAGTACCTGAAGGGCGGGAAGTGAGGGCTGGTAGGCCCACGGACGTTCGTCCGTGGGCTTTCGCCCATGACTACTCCACCGCCAGCCGCTCTACCTTCCACTGGCCCTGCTCCGGGGCGAGCGTCACCTTGACCGCGCCCGGCCCCTTCGCCGGCTTGAACGTGCAGACGGCCAACGTCAGCCCGTTCGCTTGCGTCTTCTGGCAGCCGTCGAACGCGGCCGGGCCCTTCAGCGCCGGCTTCGCCTTCACGAACGCCCGGAACGTGTCTTTCCCCTGAATCGACTTGAACTCGGCCGTCGTTGCCGCCCACGCCGCGTCCGGCTTCCCGGCCCGTACTTCATCGAGAAACGCCTCCGCGATCTTGCGGGCCGCGTCGTCCTCCAGCCGCGGCGGGCCGCCGGACAGCGCGAACCACGCCCCGACGCCGGCGGCGAGGAGCAGAATCACCGCCCCGGCCGGGAGCAGCCACCGGGGGCGGGCGGGGGCGTCAGTAGTCACCGATCGTCTCCCCGCCGGTCCGCGTGCCGAGCGCCCGCCACGTCGCCACGTCGATGGTCGGCCGCACCGCCCGGACCGACCCGTCCATCAGCAGCACGTTCACGACCCCGGCCGCGTGGTAGCTGCGGGCCGTGATCGCCGCGTACGTCGGCACGGTGATCGACTCGCCGTCCCGCATGGACGTGAAGTCGATGTCGTACTCGACGCCGCCGGTGCTGTACGGCACGCGGGTGTTCGGCGGAAACGTCGTGGTGAACCCGGTCTCGTGAACGTCGCCCTCGACCCACTCGGTGTGCCCGTTCTGGTCGAACGTGCCGCCGAAGTACGCGGCCAGGGCGGCCGGCGTCGCCGGCGGGGGCACGTTCGCCGCGGCCGGGTTCGACGAGTCCCACAGGTTCGGGTGGAACGCCTTGACCTCGGCGGCGGCCAGCGTGTTGCTCAGCCCGTCCCCGATGTCCGCGGCCCGCGCCTTGAGGTTCGGGGCGAACGCCCCGTCCCCCTGCCGGCCGTTCACCGGGTCGAACACGAACCACGTCCCCTCGTTGAAGCAGTAGTTGAGCGGGTAGTACGTGATCGTCGCCGTCGGCCGGTTGCGGTCGTTGACCTCGCTCGGGCAGAGGTACGTCGGGATGCGGAGTTCCGCCACGTCCGGCCGGGACAGGAAGTTGTTCGGGGCGGTGGCGAAGTCGATGAGCTTCGCGACGTTGTCCTGCTCCAGGTACGGCAGCAGCCGGGCGTGGGCCGACCACGGCTGCGAGAGCTGGCCCTTCGGCAGTTCCGCGGCCGGCGGGAAGTGCTGCACGGCCGACAGGTGGTTGTGCAGCGCGACGCCGAGTTGCTTCAGGTTGTTCGTGCATTTCGTCCGGGCGGCCGCCTCGCGGACCTTTTGCACGGCGGGCAGCAGCAGGCCAATCAGGATGGCGATGATGGCGATGACGACCAGCAGCTCGATCAGCGTGAACCCGCGGCGGGTGGGCAGAGACATAATCGAGTCCTCGAATGTGGCGAACGGCACGGCGTAAGCGTGCCGGTGTCCGCGCCCAGGCGCAATACCGGCACGCTTACGCCGTGCCGTTCGCCTTAGGCCAGCAGCGCCTTAATCACATTTGCCTTCTCCACGCCGGTCAGCCGCTGGTCGAGGCCCTGGTAGCGGTAGCTGAACTTCTCGTGGTCCAGCCCCAGCAGGTGCAGCACGGTCGCGTGCCAGTCGCGGAGGTGGCACGGGTCCTTCACGATGTTGTAGCTGAAGTCGTCCGTCTCGCCGTACACCGTGCCGCCCTTGATGCCGCCGCCGGCCATCCAGATCGTGAAGCACCGCGGGTGGTGGTCCCGGCCGTAGTTCGTCTTCGACAGCCCGCCCTGGCTGTAGATCGTCCGCCCGAACTCGCCGCCCCAAATCACGAGCGTGCTGTCCAGCATCCCCCGCTGCTTCAGGTCCTGGATCAGGGCGTGGCACGGCTGGTCCACGTCCTTCGCCTGGAACTGCATCCGCCCGGTCAGGTTGCCGTGGTGGTCCCAGTTGTTGTGGTACACCTGCACGAACCGCACGCCCTTCTCGACCAGCTTCCGGGCCATGAGCGCCGTGTTCGCGAAACTGCCGGGCTTCTTCACGTCCGGGCCGTACATCTCCAGCGTCTTCGCCGTCTCCTTGTTCAGGTCGGTCAGCTCCGGCACGCTCGACTGCATCCGGAACGCCATCTCGTACTGCGAAATCCGCGTCTGCGTCTCCGGGTCGTTGATCTTCTCGTGGTTCAGTTCGTTGAGCTTCTTGAGGCCGTCGAGCGTCTTGCGGCGGATTTCGGGCGAGACGCCGGGCGGGTTGTTGATGAACAGGATCGGGTCGCCCTTCGCGCGGAACGAGACGCCGGCGTGCTCGCCGGACAGGTAGCCGCTCTGCCAGAGGCGGGCGGAGATGGCCTGCACCTGGTCCTGGTTCGTCGGCGTCGCGACCATGACCACGAACGTCGGCAGGTTCTGGTTCAGGCTGCCGAGGCCGTAGCTCATCCACGCCCCGAGGCACGGCCGGCCGGTGACCTGGTTGCCGGTCTGGATGTACGTGATGGCCGGCTCGTGGTTGATCGCCTCCGTGTGCATCGACTTGATGAAGCACAGGTCGTCGGCCATCTTCGGCAGGTACTTCCAGACCTCACTCATCCACGCCCGGCCCTGGCCGTACTGCGCGAACTTGTAAACGGACGGCGCGATCGGGAACCGCGCCTGGCCGCTGGTCATGGTCGTGAGCCGCTGGCCGTTGCGGACGGACTCGGGCAGGTCCTTGTCGTAGAACTCCTGCATCTTCGGCTTGTAGTCGAACAGGTCCATCTGGGCCGGGCCGCCGACCATGTGCAGGTAGATGACGTTCTTGCACTTCGCCGGGAAGTGCGTCTCGGCGAGGGCGGCCCCGATGCCGGTCTTCGTGCCGCCGGGCTTGGCCGGGGCCGCGGCCCGCGCGCCGAGGGTGGCGAGGGCGGCGGTGCCGAGGCCGAACCCGGCGGACCGGAAGAACTGCCGGCGGGTCTCGTGGCGGACGTACTCGTGGAACAGCGACTCGTTCGCGAGGGCCTGGTCGAGCGGGTGCATGGTCAGTCCTTCTTGTCGGGCGTGTGGTGGAAGCCGATCCGCCGGTTCGGGTCCGGCGGGGGCGGGGGTTGCAGCATTTTGTGGAGGACTTGCGAGATCACCTTGATTTGGTCGTCGTGGAGCTTGACCGTCTCCGCGAGTTGTTGCAGTTGGGTGGCGAACTCGCCCGGCGTCGCGAGCAACCGACGGAGGCGAACGAACTCGCGGACGATTTCGATGTTGACGCGAACGGCCGTCCTGGACCGTAGGACGCTGGAAAGCATCGCGACGCCGTGTTCGGTGAACACGCGCGGCAGTTTTCGACGACCGCCGTGGCGTAAACTTGAAGTCGCAAATTGCGACTTCAAGTTTACAAACTCTTCCTGCGTAAGCTGATAGGCGAAGTCTTCAGGGAAACGTTCGAGGTTCCTCTCGACCTGCTCATTTAACCGCTTTGTCGGCACACCGTAAAGTTTAGCCAAGTCTTCGTCGAGCATAACTCGTTGTGAGCGAACGACATAGATCATAGCCGAGATCGTCTCGGAAGCTGCCAGAGAATCGACAGGCTTCTTGGGCATGATGCACCTGGACAATAACTTGAAGTCACATTTTATGACTTCAAGATTGTAAGTCATTACTGGTAAACAACTTGCAAACTTGATATCGCAAATTGCGATATCAAACCGACTCACTTGTTCAGCACCTCGTCGAGGTTCAGCACCTCGTTCGCCAGCATCGTCCAGGCGGCCAACTCCGCCGGCGGCAGCTTCGCGTCGGCCTTGCTCTCGCCGAACACAATCAGCTTCTTCGCCTCTTCCGGCTTCGCCGCGAACTCCTTCTTCAACTCCGCGATCGACTCCGTCACCACCGGCAGTTCCTTCTCGGTGAAGGACCGCGAGAGCAGCCGCTTCGCGATGAAGTCGATCCGCTCGGCGTCCGTCGCGCCGGCCTTCATCGCGTTCTCGGCCAGCACGCGGGCGGCCTCCACGAACTGCACGTCGTTGAGCGTCAAGAGCGCCTGCAGCGGCGTGTTGGTGCGTTCCCGCTTCACCACGCAGTACTCGCGGTTCGGGGCGTTCAGCACCTCCATC
Source organism: Limnoglobus sp. (assembly GCF_059499385.1). Lineage (NCBI taxonomy): Bacteria > Pseudomonadati > Planctomycetota > Planctomycetia > Gemmatales > Gemmataceae > Limnoglobus > Limnoglobus sp. Next base: position 89,966 of record NZ_JCABYM010000144.1, read on the forward strand.
GACGCCGGCGGGGCGGCCCGCTTCCAGAACGTGTACAGGCTGCGGCGGTACAGGCTCTCGCCGGTGTCCCGCTTGTAGTCGCGGGTGTTGCTGCCGATCATCGCGACCGCCTCCCACACGCCGTCCGGCTGGTACGGCTTCACGCTCTTGCCGCCGAGCTTCCGCACCAGCAGCCCGCTCGCGGCGAGGGCGTAGTCCCGGACCATCTCGGCGTCCATACGGAACCGCGGGCCGCGGCTGAACCACTTGTTCGCCGGGTCCTTCTCCAGCTTCTCCGGCGTCGCGGCCGCGGACTGGCGGTACGTCGCGGACATGACCAGCATCTTGAAGAACCGCTTCACGTCCCAGTCGGACTGGAAGTTGAGCGCCAGCCAGTCCAGCAGTTCCGGGTGCGACGGCAACTCGCCGGTGATGCCGAAGTCCCCGGCCGTGCGGACGAGGCCCTGGCCGAAGAGTTCCTGCCAGAACCGGTTGACCGTCACGCGGCCGGTCAGCGGGTGGTCCGGCAGCAGCAGCCACTTCGCGAACCCGAGCCGGTTCTTCGGGAAGTCGGTCGGGAACGGCGGCAGCACCTTCGGCGTCGCCGGGCCGACCTTGTCCTTCCGCCGGTCGTACTCGCCGCGGACGAGGGTGAACGCTTCCGCCATGCCGGGCTTCTCGTTCCAGACGTGGGCGATCGTCCCGCGGGAGCGGATAGAAACTTCCTCTTGTTGCAGCTTCGCCACCTCCTTTTCCGCGTCCTGGAACGGCTTGTCGCTGGTGACGAGCCACCAGTCGTACACCTCGTTGACCTCCTGCGGCGTCCGCTTGTCGGCCGGCTTCGCCAGCAGGTCCGCGAGGCTCGTCCCCTTCGCCAGTTGACTCACCTCCACGTTCGTGACCGCCCGCGCGAAGATGCGGAGGTCGTGGACGCTGACCCCGGCGACGCGCGCGTCCGTGTGCCGCTGGCCGATCTTCAGCGGGACCGGCGTGCGGGTCGTGCTCTTGAGCGTGTCCGCTTCCACGTCCACCGGTTGCAGCACGCCGTCGATGTAGACCTTGATCCCGCTCGCCTTCGCGGACCCGTCGTAGGTGATGAACACGAACTGGTCCGTGTTCACCTTCAGCGGCGTCTTCGCCACCACCTTCACCGCGTCCTCGCTCCACGTGTTGATGACGTGCATCCCGACGCGGTCGGCCTGCACCCACACGTCCCACCCGCGGTGGCCGTTCGCCGGGTCCATCTTCGCGACGATCGCGCCGGTCGTGTTCCGCTTCGACAGCCGCACCCACGCCCCGACCGAGAACGGCTGGTTCGTGTCGAAGTCGCCCACGTCCTTCAGTTCGATGGCCGGGCCGCTCTGCAGGATCGTCAGCCCCTTCACGCCCTTCTTGCCGTTGCCCCAGACGTACCCGGCCGGGTCGAACGTCACGCTCTGTTCCTTGCCGTCGAGGGTGTACTTCACCGCCTTGTCCTTGCCCTCGTTGAACTTCGCGTGCAGGACCAGCTTCTCGGTCGAAACCTTCCCGCTCACCTCCTCCGGCTTGACGGCCGCCAGCCACTTGTCGAAGTCACCGCGGGCCGCCTTCTTCCGGGCATCGAGCTTCGCCTTCGCGGCCGCGATCTCCTTCGCGACCGCCTCGAACCGGGCGCGGTCTTCGACCTTCGGCACGCTCATGATCGGCGGCGTGTCCGGGATGTTGCCGTCCATCGCGGCCTGCGTCGTGTTGTTGAAGAACGCGGCCATGCTGTAGAAGTCTTTTTGCGTGATCGGGTCGAACTTGTGGTCGTGGCAGACGGCGCACCCGGCCGTCAGGCCCATGAACACCTGGTTGGCCGTCTCCGTCCGGTCGCGGTTGTACAGCACGAGGTACTCTTCCGCGATCGCGCCGCCCTCATTCGTCGTGATGTTGTTGCGGTTGAACCCGGTCGCCACCTTCTGGTCGATGGTCGCGTTCGGCAGCAGGTCGCCGGCCAGTTGGTCGATGGTGAACTGGTCGAACTTCTGGTTCCGGTTGAACGCGTTGATGACCCAGTCGCGGTAGCTCCACATCTCGCGGTAGTTGTCGAAGTGGATGCCGTGCGTGTCGGCGAACCGGGCGGCGTCCAGCCAGTACCGGCCGCGGTGCTCGCCCCAGTGCGGGGACCGCAGGAACTTGTCCACGAGCTTCTCGTAGGCGTTCGGCGCGTTGTCCTTCACGAACTCGTCCACGTCCGCCGGGTCGGGCGGCAGCCCGGTCAGGTCGAGCGACAGCCGCCGGGCGAGCGTCCGCTTGTCGGCCTCGGGGGCCATCGTCAGCCCGCGCTTCTCCAACTCCGCAATCACGAAGTTATCAACCGGATTTCTGACCTCTGACCTCTGACCTCCGACCTCTGGGATCGTCGGTTGCTTCGGCGTGATGAACGACCAGTGCGGCTGGTACTGCGCCCCTTGCTTGATCCACTTCTTGAGAATCTCGATCTGCTCCGGCTTCACGACTTTGTGCGACGCGAGCGGCGGCATCTTCCCCTTGTCGGTGTCGGGGAGGAGCATCCGCTGGATGAGCTTGCTGTCGTCCGGCTTCCCTTCTTCAAAGGCTTCGCGCTCGAGCGCGTCCTCGCGGAGGTCGAGCCGCAGCCGGCCCTTCCGGGCGGCGCTGTCCGGGCCGTGGCACGCGAAGCAGTTCTCGGAGATGATCGGCCGGATGTCGCGGTTGTATTCCAGCTTCTTCTCGTCGGCGGCCAGCGGCCCGGCCAACACGAGGAAGCCGGCCAGCGTCGCGACGGTTCGGGGGGAGAGCATCATCGGCGTCCCTTCTTCGGGGTGGGGGCTTTCGGTTCCTGCGGGCCGAACACGGCCCCGATCCAGTAGTTCTCGCCGGACGTAATGTGCGCGGCCATCGCGTCGGCGGCCGCGGCCGCATTTTCCGTCCGCAGGTGGTCCAACAGCAGCAGGTGCTCGACCGCTTCCGCGCCGAGCCGGGCGAACTCGTTCCGCGACGCGACGGCGACCCACGAGGCGTCGCGGTACGCCCGGAACAGCAACTTCAGCCGTTCGATCTCGCGGGCGAGCAGCCGGTTGCCGCACGCGGCGGCGATGGCGTCGTGTAGCACGCTATCGAGTGCCTTCGCTTTCTTCACGAGCGGCGGGCCGGGATGCCGGTCGATTTCCAGTTTCAACTCGCGAACGTCCGCGGCGAAGTCGGCCCACACGGTCGGCGACACGCGGCCGCAGGCGGTGCGGACGGCCTCGCACTCCATGACGCGGCGGACCTGGCAAACTTCCCGCACGTCCTGCTCGGTCATCCGGCGGACGACGGCCCCGCGGTTCGGCAGCAAGTCGATGACGCCGATCCCGGCGAGCGTGATGAGCGCCTCGCGGATCGGCGTCTGGCTGACGGCGTACCGGTCGGCCAGCTCCTGGCCGATCAGGTGCTGGCCGGCGGCGAGCGTGCCGGCGAACACGTCGGCGAGCATCGCCCGGACGAGGGCCTCGCGGCGGAGGCCGTGGTCGAATTTCGCGGAGCCGTTGCGGGGGTGCGTGGCGGACACGGGTTCGCGCGGTGGGGTGGGTACTGTGAAAGTTAACCGACGCTGTCGGGGGCGGCAAGACATTTTATACAATCGGGTCAGATAGCGGTGGGTTTGCCCACCGTGCGGTTTCGAGTCTTCGAGAAACCGCGTGGGCGTTCCTCCCGCGGTCGCGTATTACCCACTGCAGACAGTTCCCCCCTGGGCGGCAGCGCGTGCGGCCGTCGAAGACTCGGCCGCACGGTGGGCAAGCCCACCGCTATATGAGGTTCCCATGCCCCTCCCCAGCCGCCGTCAGGCCCTCGCGTCGGCCGCAGTCGTCGGCGCGGCGTCGCTCGCGACCGCCGCCGTCAAGAACGGCCGCGTCAAGCAGTCCGTTTGCTCGTGGTGTTTCACCGCCCGCGGCGAGAAGTGGTCGCTCGATAAAGTTTGCGAGGTCACCAAGTCCCTCGGCGCGCCGTCGGTCGAACTCCTCGACGCGAAGAATTTCCCCACGCTCAAGAAACACGGCCTCGTGTGCGCCATCACGTCGAACGGCATGGGCTTCCCCCGCGGGTTCAACAACCTCGCGCATCGCGACGAACTCGTCGCGAAGACGAAGGCCGCCATCGACGCGACGGCCGAGGCCAAGTTCCCGAACGTCATCGGGTTCGTCGGCATGAAGTGGAACAAGCCGGACGACCCGAAGTCCGGCGAAATCTCCCGCGACGCTGCGTTCAAGAATTGCGTGGACGGGCTGAAGCTCGTCGCCGGGCACGCGGAGAAGGCCGGCGTCACGATCTGCGTCGAGCACCTGAACAGCCGCGACGGGTCCGACCCGATGACCGGCCACCCCGGCTACCAGGGCGACGACCTCGACTGGGTCGTCAGCATCCTGAAGAAGGTCGGGTCGCCGCGGGTGAAGCTGCTGTTCGACATCTACCACGTCCAGATCATGCACGGCGACCTGATCCGGCGGATCGACGAGTGCAAGGAGTACATCGGCCACGTCCACACGGCCGGCAACCCCGGCCGCGGCGAGCTGGACGACCTGCAGGAGATCAACTACCCGGCGGTGATGAAGAAACTCGTCGCCGTGAAGTACGACGGGTACGTCGGGCAGGAGTTCATCCCGACGCGGAACCCGTTGGAGGGACTCAAGCAGGCGGTGACGGTTTGCGATGTTTGATTTCATATAGCCGCCGGCTTGCCGGCGGGGTTTTGGGGGTGCAAAACCCCGCCGGCAAGCCGGCAGCTATATAAATACTTTCGCCATTTTCTCCAGAACCCGGAGTAAACCCCGATGCGATCCTCTCTCCTGGCGTTGCTCATCGTCGCCAGCCCGCTCGCGGCTGCCGATTGGAAGCCCGCGCCGACGCCGCTCATGACGCGGTGGGGCAAGCAGGTCACTGCCGACAAGACGCCGTGGGCCGAGTACCCGCGGCCGCAACTCGTCCGCAAGGACTGGCAAAACCTCAACGGCCTGTGGGACTACGCCATCACGAACAAGGGCGACCCGCGACCGACGAAGTGGGACGGCAAAATCCTCGTGCCGTTCTGTGCCGAGTCGGCCCTCGGCGGCGTCGGCAAGCACCCGACGGAGAAGCAGGAACTCTGGTACCACCGGGCCATCGACGCCGCGGCGTGGGCCGGCAAGCGCGTCCTGCTGCACTTCGGGGCGGTCGATTGGGAGACGACCGCTTACGTCAACGGCAAGGAGGTCGGCACGCACAAGGGCGGGTTCGACCCGTTTAGCTTCGACATCACCGACGCGCTCAAGGGCGGCAAGGGCGAACTCGTGCTGAAGGTGTGGGACCCGACCGACAAGGGCAGCCAACCGCTCGGCAAGCAGCTCTCCAACCCGCACGGCATCTGGTACACGCCGGTCACCGGCATCTGGCAGACGGTCTGGATGGAACCCGTCGCCGACGGCAGCTTCGCCCGGATCAACGTCACCGCCGACATCGACGACCGCAGCGTCGCGTTCGCCCCGGAGTTCAACGGGACCCGCCGCAAGGACGACACGATCAAGGTGCGGGTCGCGGCCGGCGACAAAGGGCTGTTCACCAGCGAGGGAGCGAACGACTACACGAAGGCCCACTTCGACATGAAGGAGTTCACGCCGTGGACGCCGGACACGCCGCAGTTGTACACGGCCACGTTCACCCTCGTCCGCGGCGGGGCCGTCGTCGATGAGGTCAGCACGTACTTCGCCATGCGGAAGGTGTCGTTCGGCCCGGACACGGACGGCCACCTGCGGCTGCTCTTGAACAACAAGCCGCTGTTCCACATCGGGCCGCTCGACCAGGGGTGGTGGCCGGACGGCCTGCTCACACCGCCGTCGGAAGAGGCCATGCGGTACGACCTGGAAGTGCTGAAGAAGCTCGGCCTGAACATGGTCCGCAAGCACATCAAGATCGAGCCGGCCCGGTACTACTACGACTGCGACCGGATGGGCCTGCTCGTCTGGCAGGACATGCCGAGCGCCATCAACCGGACGAAGAAGCACTTCGTCCGGCCCGGCGCGCCGGAGGACGCGAACGACCAGTTCACGGACGCGGAGAAGAAGCAATTCCGGCACGAACTCAAGGCGATGATCGACCACCTGAAGTTCTTCCCGAGCATCTACTGCTGGGTCCCGTTCAACGAGGGCTGGGGCCAGCACGACACGAACGACATCCTGAAGTGGACGAAGGAGTACGACCCGACGCGGCTGGTGAACGGCCCGTCCGGGTGGGAGGACCGCGGGTACGGGGACATGAAGGACGCCCACATCTACCCCGGCCCCGGCATGTTCCCGACGATGAAGGACCGCGTCTCCGTCCTCGGCGAGTTCGGCGGCCTCGGGCTGCCGGTCAAGGACCACCTCTGGAAGGACCAGGGGAACTGGGGCTACCGCACCTACAAGACGACGGACGAACTCCGCACGAACTACCAGTCGCTGATGCGCCGCCTCCACCCGCTCATCGGCAAGGGGCTGGCCGCGGCCGTCTACACGCAGACGACGGACGTGGAGATCGAGGTCAACGGGTACATGACCTACGACCGCGAGGTCCTCAAGGTGGACGCGGGCGAGACGGCGAAGTGGCACAAGGCCCTCTTCGGCCCGCCGCCGGTGGTGAAAGAGTTGGTGCCCACGAGCGAGGCGGCGGCCCAGGAGTGGAAATACACGCTGACGAACCCCGGCGAGAACTGGGCGAAGCCGGACGCCGCCGGCGGCGAGTGGAAGGCCGGGAAGGGCGGGTTCGGCACGAAGATGACGCCCGGCTCGATTATCGGCACGGAATGGAACACGAAGGACATCTGGCTGCGGCGGAACTTCGAGCTGAAGCAGCTGCCGACGGGCGAGCCGTTCCTGCGGTTCCACTGCGACGAGGACGGCGAGGTCCACGTCAACGGCGTGCTGGCGGCGACGCTGCCCGGCTACACGACCGGGTACGCCGACGTGCCGATGCTGCCGGCCGCGGCGAAGGCGCTGAAGGTCGGGACGAACACGCTCGCGGTCAAGGCGAAGAACGCCGCCGGCGGGCAGTACATCGACGTGGGGCTGGTCGAGTTGATCGCGAAGTGAACGACGCAATCGGCGAACGGGTCGGCCTTCCGGGTGGAGGGCCGGCCGCGCTCGCCGGGCGGAGCGTTTTTTCGATCCCGACCGCGGGTCAGGCCGTCCTGATGGTGTTGCTCAGGCCGTCGAGTAGGCCGGGGCCGATCGGCAGCGGGTTCACGACCACCGGCGTCGGGGCCGGCGGCGGCGGCGGCGGGGGCAGCGGGACGCCGACCGTGGTCGAACCGTCCAGGCACGTCCGGTCTTCGAGCGGGGTGACGTAGAGTTGTAGGGCGTTGGGCATCGAATAACCTCAGAGTCCAATTCTGTCTGCGACGAGCTAAGGGGCGAGGGTCGAGTACATAGTCACCGCAGGAGCAATCGTTACAACCCTCGCACACTCCCTACCACGCGATTCCGCCGCGGGTCGGGCCGGCCGCGGGTAAAAGCATCGGATTTCCCGATTATGGCCGGGCGCGATGCAACGGAAGGCTAACACCCTGTGAACCCCGAAAACTCCCGCCAACAACCCGCCCGCGATGTTATCGCGTTCTTAGCGAAGCCCGAATAGTAACGCCCGGTCGGTCGTAATAGGAAACAACGGATCGAATCTCACCCCTTCCTCACAAGTTGCCCCGTTCCGCGGCGTCTCTTTGGGCTAGATTTGGCGCGGTCCACTTGCCCCGCCGAGAGGTATCCCGGTGTCGTCGCCCACGTCGGCCGGTCAGTCGTCTAACGACTGCCCGACCTCCCGCATCGTCCCGCCCCCGGACACCCGGTCCGTCGCGTCGGCCGAGGGGGATGCGCCCACCGCGAACTTCAACAAGCGGCCGCGGCTCACCTCCCAGGTCGTCGTCCCGCCGCCGCGGGACACGGCCGTGCCGCCCGACGGCCCGCTCGACACGGCCCCCCAGCCGAAGGTGGCGGCCGAGGCGGCGAAGGTCGCCGAGGCGTTCCTCGCCATGCCGCGGCCGGGAGAAACGGCCTACGGGTTCCAGATCGTCCGGGAGATCGGCAGCGGCGGGTTCGGCCGCGTATTCCTCGCCACCCAGGCCACCCTCGCCGGCCGGTTCGTCGTGCTGAAGGTGTCCGCCGACCTCGCCGGCGAGTCGCGGGCGCTGGCGAAGCTGCAGCACACGAACATCGTCCCCGTCTACTCCGTCCACAAGGCCGGGCCGCTCCAGGCCGTGTGCATGCCGTACTTCGGCACGACCACGCTCCAGAACATCCTCCGCAAGTACCGGGAGAGTGACGCCGTCCCGCCGACGGGGAAGGCGTTCGTCGAGACGTTCCGCTACCTGAACGCGGCCCGACAGACGGTCTGCGACGAAGGCCCGCCGGAACCGCCCCCGGACCCGGCGACGGACGCCGTGTTCTCGCTGCTCGCCGCCGGCAGCTACGTCCGGGCCGTCGTCTGGTTGGCCGTCCGGCTGACCGACGGCATGGCCCACGCCCACGACCGCGGCATCATTCACCGGGACATCAAGCCGGCGAACATCCTGCTGACCGACGACGGCCAGCCGATGCTCTTGGACTTCGGCGTTTCCGAGGAGATCGTCCGCCGCGCCGCGGTGCCGAGTCCGACGCTCGGCGGCACGCTCGCGTACATGGCCCCGGAGCACCTCCGCGAGGTCCTCACCGGCGTCCCGGCCGCCGACGCCCGTAGCGACATCTACGCCCTCGGCATCGTGTTGTACGAGCTGCTCACCGGCCGCTACCCGTTCCGGATGCCGGACGAGTCGGGGCTGGACGAGGTCGAGCGGCTGATCGCCGAGCGGCGGACCGGCCTCGCGCACGCGATGCGGGATTGCAACCGCGACGTGTCGCCGGGGCTGGAGTCGATCGTCCGGAAGTGCCTGGCGTTCGACCCGGCCGCCCGCTACCAGTCGGCGGCCGACCTGCGGGACGACCTGACCCGGTACTTGAACGACCAGCCGTTGAAGTTCGCCCCGGAGCGGTCGCTGCGGGAGCGGGCGCAGAAGTGGTCCCGCCGCCACCCGTTCCTCACGTCCTCGACGGTGCTCGGCGGCGTCCTGGCCGTGCTCCTCCTCGTCGCCGGGGCCGGGTTCTGGGCGAACTCCGCGCGGCTGGCCCGGCTGGAGGCGGAACAAACGTTCCGCGCGTTCCGGGACGAGGCGTCGGCCGCCCGGCAGTTGCTGTACGCGAACCCGGACGCCCCCGGCGTGCTGGACAACGGGCTGCGGCAGGGGTACGCGGCGCTCTCCCGGTACGACCCGGCGGCGTTCGACTGGGACCGCCGGCCGACCGTCGCCCACCTGACGGCCGACGAGCGGGCGGAGCTGCGGCGGGAACTCGTGGACCTGTACCTGATGCTCGCCCGCGGCCTGTGGTTGCGGGCGGGGGCCGCGACGCCGCCGGACGCGGGGAAGTACGAGACGGCGCTGAGTTACAACCTCCGGGCCGGGGACCTGGCCGGGGACGACGCGCCGCGGATGCTGTACGTCCAGCGGCAGTCGATGTACAAGGAACTCGGCCGGGCCGCCGAGGCCGCGGCGGCCGGGAAGGCGGCCGAGCCGATCCCGCCGAAGTCGGCCCGCGACTTCTACTTCGCCGCCGCCGTCGAGCAGGACGCCGAGCGGTTCCCGCAGGCGATCAAGTTCTACCAGCAGGCCCAGGCGATGGACCCGAAGGCCGTGTGGGCGTACTTCGGGGAGGGCGTCTGCCGGATCAAGCAGAAGGAGTGGGTCGCCGCCCGCGGGTGCTTCACCAGCGTGCTGGCCCTCGACCCGACGAGCGCGTTCGCGCAGTTCAACCGCGGGCTGGCGTGCCTCCGCATGGGCGACCCGGAGGCGGCCGTAAAGGACTTCGACGCCGTCGTCGCGGCGAAGCCGGACTTCGCCGACGCCTACCTGTTCCGGGGCGAGGCCCAGTTCGCCCTGAAGGAGTTCGCGGCCGCCCTGGCGGACGTGGACGCGGCCGTCGGCCGCGGCGCGGACCTGACGATCGCGCTGCCCCTGCGGGCGAAGCTCCGGCGGGTGACCGGCGACCTCGTCGGCGCGGACGCGGACACGTTCGCCCCGACGAACGCGGACGGGTGGATCCACCGCGGCCTGGACAAGCTCGCGACGGACAAGGCGGGGGCGCTGGCGGCGTTCGAGAAGGCGGTGGCGGTGGACCCGAAGTCGGCGAAGGCCCGCGTCTACCAGGCGCACGTCCTGGGCCAGACCGGCCGGGAGGCGGACTGCGTGGCGGCGCTGACGGCGGCGCTGGAGTTGGACCCGCGGAACTTCTCGGCGCTCGCCGCCCGCGGCGTGATGCGGGGCCGGCTGAAGGAGTACAAGCTCGCCCTCGCCGACGCGCGGGCGGCGCTCGACATGAGCTTCGCGCCGCTGACCGTTTATCAGGTCGCGTGCGTCTACGCCCACGCCTCGAAGGAGGACGCGGCGTACCGGGCGGAGGCGATCACGCTGTTGGGCATCGCCCTCCGCGGCGGGTTCGGGCACGCCCACCTGGCGGGGGACCGCGACCTGGAACCGATCCGCCGGACGCCGGAGTTCGAGGCGCTAGCCGCGAAGGCCCGCCGCGACCGCCCGGCGGCGAAGGATTGACCGCCGCCCGGCCGGGCGTGGTAGAATCACCCTCACGGGGGTTCCTGCCATGCCGATTCACGACTGGACGCGGGTGGACGCGGGTGTCTTTCACGGGTTCCACCTGCGTTGGATCGCACACATCACGGAGCGGCTAAACACCGGCGGGCTGCCGAAGAACTATTACGCGGACGCGGAACAGCACGCCGAGAAGAAAGAAGCCGACGTTCTGGCACTCCACGCCTCGGACGCGAACGACCCGCGCCCCCTCCCGAAGCCCGACCCGTCCGACGGCGGGCCGGTCGCATTGCTCGCGCAATCGTCCCTGGCCGGGCTTACCGCGAAGAAGGTGACGAGGCCAAAGCCGCGGCAACGGCGGGTCGCCATTCGCCACGTCTCCGGACATCGTGTCGTCGCGTTCTTGGAGATCGTCTCGCCGGGGAACAAGGACCGCCGGCGGCACGCGGTCGATTTCGCCACGAAGCTCCAACTCGCCATCGAGTCCGGCGTTCACGTCACGACCATCGACTTGTTCCCTCCGACCCGGTCCGCGCCGCGGGGCCTGCACAACGAAATCTGGCGAGCGTTCGACCGCGATCTGGTGACCGCCCCGGCCGGCCGGCCGCTCGCGCTGGCGGCGTTCGTGGCGAAGCGGCGGCCGCAAGTCTTCTTCGACTTCCGCGCCGTCGGGGACGAGCTGCCGACGTTCCCCATCGCCCTGGACGGCAAACGCGGTGCGATGTTGCCGTTGGCCGAGACGTACGCCGCCGCGTTCGCCGGCAGCCCGCCGTATCTACGCGAACTCTTGAGCACGCCGGCCTGACGCATGTTCGCCACCACCCGCTGGAGCCTGATCGCCGCCGCCGCGGACGCCGACGCCCCGGACGCGAAGGCCGCCCTCGCCGACCTGTGCGCCGCGTACTGGTTCCCGGTGTACGCCTACGTCCGCCGCCGCGGGCACGACCGGCACGCCGCCGAGGACCTCACGCAGGCGTTCTTCGCCCGGCTGCTGGAGAAGAACGACCTCGCCGCCGCCGACCGCACCCGCGGCCGGTTCCGGTCGTTCCTGCTCGCCGCCTGCCAACACTTCCTGGCGAACCAGCACGACTTCGAGAACGCCCAGAAGCGCGGCGGGGACGTGTCGAAGCTGTCCCTCGACTTCGACTCGGCGGAAGGGAAGTTCAGCCGCGAGCCGGCGGCGTCGCACGACTCGGCGGAGCGGCTGTTCGAGCGGCGGTGGGCGCTGGAGTTACTCGACCGGGCGCTCACGGAGTTGCGGCGGGAGTACGTCGAGACGGACCGCGAGAAGCTGTTCGAGATGCTGAAACCGACGCTCTCCGGCGACGCGACGCGGTACGAGGAACTCGGCGACCGGCTGGGGATGACCGTCGGGGCCGTGAAGGTCGCGATCCACCGGTTGCGGCAGCGGTACCGGGACCGCGTCCGGGACGTGATCGGCCGCACCGTCGCGGACCCGGCCGACGTCGACGCGGAGGTCCGCGACCTTTTTTCCGCTTTAGGGTGAAATTGCCTGTAACCTTTCCGGGAGTCCGCTTCACACACGGGTGACGCCGTATTCGCACGGCCCGGAGCCACCCATGACCCGCTACCTCGCGCTCACCTACGCCCTGCTCGTCGCGGCCCTCGCCGTGCTGTTCGGCCTCGGCGACTACCCGAACGACAACTTCTCGTACACGATCTACGGGTACGGCCGGTTCAACCAGAACGCCGTGTACTTCGCCGTCGCCGCCCTCGGTGGGGCGGCGTGGTGGAACTTCCTCCAGTGGCGGAAGACGGGGTCCGGCCCGGCGTCCACGTCCATCCATTTCGTGCTGGCCCACGCCTGGTACCTCGCCGGCGCGGCCGTGCTCGTCGGCACGTGGGTCTACGGGTCGTCGCGGACCCGCTCGTCCGTCTTCGGGTACGGCCGGTTCGAGACGCCGGCCGTGTACTTCGCCAACGCCGCCCTGTTCGCGGTCGCGCTGGTCCACCTCCGGTGGTGGCGGAAGGCCGGCCGGCCCGGCGTGCCGGAGGAGGCCCACTTCGCCCTGGCGAACGGCTGGTTCCTGGCCGGCGTCGCCCTGCTCCTCGGCGTCGGCGAGCACTTCCAGAGCCGGTACTACGCCACCGTCTACGGGTATGGCAAGGCGGAAGAGTTCTCCGCGTACCTCGCCGTCGGGCTGCTGTTCCTGGCCGCGTTCTGGAACTTCCGGCAGTGGCGGAAGGGCGGAACCCCGGCCCCGGTCCCGGCGGTAGAGCTGCCGGCCGTCCGCCTCCCGGCCCGCGGGCCGAACTGGGCACTGATCGGCGCGGTCGGCTGCGGCGTGTTGTTCCTGCTGATCGGCCTCACCCGATCGACTGTCGGCCCCGCGCCGGTCGCGCCCGTCGCCCCGTTCCTGCCGGACCCGCCGCCCGGCGTCGGGCACTGGCCCATCCCGGCGGAAAATCCGCCCCAGGTCTTCGTCGCCCCCGCCAACACCGTGCTGGTGTTCTTCCCCGCCCTGGCGGCGCTGCTCGTCGGCGGGATCGCCTGGCTGCTGTCGCGGAACAGCCCCGGCTCGCCGTCCGCCCTCGTCTGGTACACGGCCCTCTTCTTCATCCCGCTCGGGGCACTGTTCGTCATCTGGCGGGTGTCCGTGGCGACCGGCGAACAATTCTTCCGCAAGGAAACCGTCATCTTCAGCGCCGCGCTGATCGTCGCGGGCGAGGTACTCTTCTTCCTGGTCCGCGCCATCCACCTCTGGGGCAACGCGGAGCGGCGGCCCGCGCCGTCGTCCGCCGAACGAACCGGGCCGGGGTACAAGGTCATCGTCGGCCTGTGGGTCTTTTCCGCCTTCCTCGTACTGATCGGCGCGTTTATTGTCGCGACCGGCGGGCACATCTCGTTTCTCCTGGGGATGTTCGGAAACGCGTTCATCTTCGCCGGGATTCCCACGATCGCTCGATTCCTCTGGCTGAACTCCGTCGCCGAACCGGCGTTCCAACAGGTCGCGTCACCGAGCGAAGAGGGCAAGAAGCGACTCCCGCCCGATCAGATCGTGGGCGACGACGGGTGGACGCCGACCCAAAAGCGGCGCGTGGCGGGGTGGTTCCAGGTCATCGTCTCCGTCGTCACGACCCTGCTCATGGTTTTGACGTTCCGGGAATACGGTCGAAACGACACGACCTTCAACATGGCGCTCGCCTACCTCGTGGTCTGGTCGATCGTCGCGTTCATCTTCTCCCGGCGGCTGTATCGTTGGGCCTATCCCGAGTGGGACGCCGACCGGCCGAGTGCGTTCGTACCGGAACGAATTCCCACCGAAGCACCCGCGGCCCGCGTGACGCCACTCCCGGAACCGCCGCCCGGCCGCACCTGCCCCAAGTGTGCCGCCCCGATCGCCGCCGACGCCCCACACGGGCTGTGCCCGCGATGCCTCCTGGCCGGCGCGTTCCAGTCGATCCTGAACCCGAGCCGGACCGGGCCGTACGGCGGCCCGTTCGCCCCGCCGACGCCTGAGGAAGTCCAGGAGTTCTTCCCGCAGCTGGAAATCCAGGGCCTCATCGGGCACGGCGGCATGGGCGCGGTCTACCAGGCCCGGCAGCCGAACCTCGACCGCGTCGTCGCGGTGAAGCTCATCCGCCCGCGGGAGGACAACCCGATGTTCGCCGAGCGGTTCGTCCGCGAGGCGAAGGCGATGGCCAAGCTCTCGCACCCGAACATCGTCACCATCTACGAGTCGGACACGGCCGGCGGGTCGCTTTACCTCATCATGGAGTTCATCGACGGCGTGACGCTCCGCGAGGCGATCAACGCGAAGGCGATCCAACCGGCGGACGCGATGAAGATCGTCGGCCAGCTCTGCGACGCGCTCGAGTACGCCCACCGGCAGGGGGTCGTCCACCGGGACATCAAGCCGGAGAACATCCTGCTCGACCGAAGCGGGAAGGTGAAGGTCGTGGACTTCGGCCTCGCGAAGCTCGCCGATGACAGCGCGATGTCCCTGACGCACACCCGGCAGGCGATGGGGACGCCGCACTACATGGCCCCGGAGCAGTGGGAGAAGCCGACCGAGGTGGACCACCGGGCGGACATCTACGCCCTCGGCGTGGTCATCTACGAGCTGCTGACCGGCGAGCTGCCGCTCGGCCGGTTCGACCCGCCGTCCGTGAAGGCCCGGCTGGACGCCCGGATCGACGAGATCGTGCTGCGGCTGCTCGCGAAGGAGCCGGAGAAGCGGTACCAGAACGCCAGCGACGTGCGGACGGCGCTGTTCAACGTCGGCGACTGGCAGGAACACGGCCGCGTGGTCCGGCACTACGGCGGCCGCGGGCGGCGGGACTCCTTCTACGAGTTCAAGTCGGAGGCCGAGTTCTGGGGCTGGCCGCTCGTCCACATCGTCAGCGGCGTGGACCCGCGGACCGGGACGCGGCGGATCGCCAAAGGCTGGGTCGCCCTCGGCGACGTGATGGCCATCGGCTTCCTCTCGCTCAGTGGCATCCTGAGCCTCGGCGTGTTCTCCCTGGCCGGGGTGTTGGGCCTCGGGCTGATCGCGATCGCCGGGTCGCTGGGCGTCGGCGGGTTCGCGACCGGCGGGCTGGCCGTCGGCGGGGTGGCCGTCGGCGGCGTCGCGGCCGGGTGGCTGGCCGTCGGCGGCGTGGCGGCCGGCAAGTTCGCCATCGGCGGGGCGGCGGCCGGCGAGCACGTCATCAGCGGCCGGCGGAAGGACGCCGACTTCTGGGAGCAACTCAAGGAGCAGGTCGGCCAGTTATTCGGCTAACCGGATCGAAGGCGTCCGTCCCGGCGAGCGGGGGGCGTCAGCCCCTGATTCTCTGCGGACGCCTTACCAGAATCAGGGGGCTGACGCCCCCGCTCGCCAAAACATTCATCCCCTTCTCCGGAGGTCATCATGAACGACACGGAATCGGCCATCCTTTACGGCGTCCTCGGCTCCTTCGTCGGAATCGTCGGCAGCGTCTTCGGCGTGCGGGCCACCCTGAAGCAGTGCAAGACCGCCGCCGAGCGGCGGGTGGTGTGGCAACTCACCCTCGGCATCGGACTCCTCGTCGCGGCGCTGTTGGCCGGGCTGTTCCTCATCCCGCGGCCGTTCAACTGGCTCGTCTGGATTCCCTACCCGTTCCTCTTGATCGGCTGCATCGGGTACGGCAACCGGAAGCTCGCGGCCCTCCGCGGGGTCGGTCAGCCAGAGGTCGGGTGAAAACTGCGGCACGACGTTCGCCCGGCGGGTACAATCACACGGTCCACTCCGGAGACCCGCCGTGACGTTCACCCCCTGGTTCGCCGCGCTCGTCTTGTCGTCCGTCCAGCCGAACGGTTTGCCGCACAACGCCCTCGCCCGGCTCGGGGCCGGCCCGCACCGGCTCGGCCCGGTCCACGTCGCCGTCTCCGCCGACAGTAAACGAATTATCACCGTCACCCCGAACGGGTACGCCCGGACGTTCGACGCCGCCACCGGCGAGCCGCTCGCCGGCCGCCGGCTCGTCGAGAAGGCCGAGCGGAACATGTACGGCGTCGGCGGCAGCCTCGCCGGGCTGTCCGCCGACGGGTCGCTCGCCCTCGCGTTCGACGGCGAGGACTACTCCGCCCGCGCCATCCGGCTCATCGACACGGCCACCGGCAAGGTCAAGATGAAGTACCCCAGCCAGCAGGGGGGGAACAACTGGATCAGCTCCGCCGTCCTGTCGAAGGACGGCAAGAAAATCCTCGTCAACGAGTACGGCAACGGGAACCCGCGGCACGTCATCGTGGACACCGCCACCGGCGCGAGCAAGGCGTTCCTCGAACAGAACAACGGCGGGTTCGTTTCGGCCGCCGGCCTCATGCACTTCAGCCCGGACAGTTCCAAGGTCCTCATCCTGGACGCGAACAACTTCGCCCCCGGCGCGGCCATGAGCGGGACGTGTTACAACGTCGAGGACGGCAAGAAGCTCTGGACCGAGCCGGTCGGCATGTGGCCGGCGTTCACGGCCGACTCGAAGCACCTGCTCGCCATCGGCGTCGAGAAGCTCAGCGGCGTCCGCGACGCGGCGACCGGGAAGGAGGTCAAGCGGACGCTCCCGAAGGCGGCCGACGCGACCGGCCAGCAGACGGCCGGGCCGAAGGACCTGGCGCTGTTCCCGCAGTCCGCCGGCGGGGCCGTCGTCTGGGACGTGGCGGCCGGCAAGGAAGTGGCGAAGCTGGCCGCCGGCCGGGCGGCCCGGAACACGCTGTCGGGGGCCGCGTTCGCCCCGGACGGCACGTTCGTCGTCACCGCGTTCAACGGCCACCTCTGCCGGTGGAACCTGCCGAAGGGGGACAGGGCGTTCGGCGACCCGGAACCGCCCGGCTCGATCACGACCGTCTCGCGGCTGGTGTTCTCGCCGGACGGCACGAAGGTCTTCAGCCTCGGCGAGTCGGACGCGCCCGGCGTTTGGGACCTAACGGCGAAGACGTGGGCGCGGACGCCGGACCCGGACAAGCCGAAAGCCCTCACCGCGGCCGAGCAGATGAACTGGTTCTGGGGCGGGTACATGCAGACCCGCAGTGTCGCGTACACCGCCGCCGGCCCGCGATACCTGACCGGCGGCGGCGAGAACGTCATGGAGGTCCGCGACGGCCTCACCGGCAAGACGCTCGCGAAGCTCAAGGACAACTCCAAGCAGGCCAACGAGTACTTCTACGGCCAACTCGCGGCCGACGGCGCGACCGCCACGCTGTACAAGATGAACTACACCGGCAACCAGTCGAAGATGACGTTCGAGACGTGGGACGTGGCGTCCGGGGCGAAGACGAACTTCACCGAGTTCACGTTCCCGAACTACGCCTCCCTGGCCACCCTCTCGCCGTGCGGCCGGTTCGCCATGGTCGGCGGCAAGGTCGTCGTCGTGTCGTCCGGCAGCACGCTGTTCAACATCGTGAAGAACCAGAACCAGAATTACTACTACTACGGCGGCATCACGACGTTCTCCGCCGACGGCCGGCTCATGGCCACGACGCAGAACGAGGAGACGCTCCGGGGGAACATCTCCACCCCCGGCACGATGCACGTCTGGGACGTGGTGACCGGCACGAACGTCCGCAAGCTCTCGACCGGCGCGAACTCGAACGTCGTGGCGTTCAGCCCGGACAACCGGCTGATCGCGTTCGCCACCCAGAAGGGGGTGAAGGTGTTCGACCTGAACTCGTCGAAGGAAATCGCGAACTACGCGGTGACGGACATGCGGATCCCGAACTACTACGAGGGGATGGGGGCCGGGTCCCCGCTGGCGTTCGCGCCGGACGGCCGGGCGCTGGCGACCGGCCACTTCGACGGCACGGTGACGGTGTGGAAGGTTCCCGCCCCGCCGGAACTGCCGGAGATCAAGCCGGACGAGGCGGACAAGTTCTGGGACGCGCTCGGCACGGAGAAGGCCCCTGGGGAGGATCGGACCAACCTGTACCGGCTGGCGCAGCGGCCGGAGGCGGCGATGCGGATACTGAACGCGAAGTTCGTCGCCCCCGCGCCGAAGCCGTTGGACGTGGACCTGCCGACGCTCATCCGCAAGCTGGACGCCCCGGCGTTCTACGACCGGCAGGCGGCGGTGAAGAAGCTGAAGGAACTCGGCCCGCGGGCGGCGGCGGCCCTGCAGGACGGCATCCGCACGACGGAGTCGGTCGAGGTCCGGGCGCGGTGCGAGGAGCTGTTGGACCAGATGAAGGCCGGCCCGAAGACGTACCCGAACGGCCCCGACCTACGGGCGGCGCGGGCGATCGAGATTCTCGAGCGCATCGGCTCCCCGGACGCGAAGCGGCTGCTGACGGGCTGGGCGAACCAGACGGCGAACGTGCGGATCGCGAACGACGCGGCGCTGGCGCTCGTGCGGATCGCGGCGGCGGGGAAGTAGGCCGCCCGCCGTGGTAAGATGAAATCGCCCCGCCCGGCCGGCGTCGTCCCGGCAGAGGCCGAGGAACCCCCGCACATGACCCCGACCCTGCTCGCTTCGCTCGACCGGTTCATCGGCCGCGCCCGCCGCCGGCTGTTCGGCGACGCCCTGCTGCACGCCGTCGGCGTCGGCCTCACCGCCGGGCTGGCCGTCGGTTTAATCTGGCTTCTCGCCGAGCCGTGGCTGTTGGCCGTGCCGCCGGAGTGGCTACGGTGGGCCGTCGGCGGGTCGGCCGTCGGCCTCGGCCTCGTCGCCGGCGTCGCGTGGGCCGTCGCCGGCCGGCCGTCCCGGGAGGCGGCCGCCCTCGAAGTGGACCGCCGGTTCGACCTCCGCGAGCGGGTCACGACGGCCCTCGGCCTGCGGCCGGAAGAGCGGGACACGGCCGCCGGCCAGGCGCTGCTCGCGGACGCCTCGGCGAAGGTCGCCAGCGTCCGCGTCGGCGAGAAGTTCCCGATCCGCCCGCGGTGGTCGCTCGGCAGCGTCCCGGCCGTCGCCGCGCTGATCGCGGCCGTCGTCTTCTTCTATCACCCGGACACGTCCTCCGCGTCCAACGACGGTTCGACCGCCGACGCGAAGAAGAAAGTTCCCGCGACGAAACTCCCCGGCGACGCCGCAAAGCTGCCGACGCAGCCGTTCACCAAGCAGGTCGTGCCGGACGAACTCGACCGCAAGAAGTCCGAGGACCTGAAGAAGCTCGAAGAGGAGCTGAACGCGGCGATGGAGAAGTGGCGGCAGAACGAGCCGAAGGACGAGCAGCAGGCCCGCGAGAAGGTCACCGAGTTGACCGGCCTCGAAGAGAAGCTGAAGAAGTTCAAGGAGGGCGAGTACCAGAAGCTCAAGCAGATGGAGCAACAACTCCAGCAACTCGACCGGCTGAGCAAGGAGAAGGAGTTCGAGGACGGCCCGGCGAAGGAGCTGAACGAGCAGCTCGCGAAGGGGAACCTGAAGAAGGCGCAGGAGGAGGTGGACGAACTCCGCAAGAAGGCGAAGGAGAAGAAGCTCGACGCGAAGGACCTGACGAAGCTCGACGACCAGCTCAAGGAGATGGCGAAGCAACTCCGCAACGACAAGGAGCGGAAGGAGAAGGCCGAGGCCCTTCAAAAGAAACTCGACCAGGCGAAGAAAGACGGCAAGGACGCGGAGGCCCTCGAGCGAGAGTTGGAGCAGATGAAGGCCGAGATGAAGCAGTCGGCCGAGATGATGGAGAAGCTCGCGCAGAAGATGGAGAAGCTCCGCGAGATGGCCGAGAAGGGCGACCTCGAACAGATGACCGAGGAACTCAAGGAACTCGGCGACCAGATGAAGGGCATCGAGCAAGAGGTGCAGGACCTGGAGGACGCGGACGACTACCTGCAGAAGCTCCGCGACGAACTGAAGAAGGCGTGCAAGCAGTGCAAGGGCGAGGGCGACGGCAAGAAGCCGCTCGAACCGAAGGACGACGCCGAGTGGTCGCCGAAGGGCCAGGAGGGGATGGGCAAGCGGAAGGAAGACAAGACCGGGAACACGACCTCGAAGGACGAGCGGATCCGCGGGCTGTTCGACAAGGCCGGGCAGAAGCGGTACGCCGGGGCGGTGAAGGGGCCGGCGTTCACGAAGAAGTCCACCGTCGAGTTGGGCCAGCAGATTCAGCAGGCCGTGCAGGAGGCCCCGCAGGCGATGGACAGCCAGCAAGTCCCGAAGGAGGCGCAGGCCGGGGTGAAGGAGTACTTCGAGAAGATCGGCGGCACGCAGAAGAAGTGAGCAGTTTTCACCCCGAAGGGGTGGGAGCGCTCAGCCCAGGGCAACGCCCTGGGTCGTGGCACGAGATGACCAAGCCCTGAAAGGGCGACGCCGGTTCGCGTGTCGCCCTTTCAGGGCTTGTGTGTTGGGTGCGGTCTACCCAGGGCGTTGCCCTGGGCTGACATGTTGCGGCCTTTCAGGCCGAAAACCATCCACCCACCCGGCGCTCCCGCCAACTCGTGGAACCCGGAGCGGCAGCGACGGGGTTGTGCGTCACGGACACCCCGTCGCTGCCGCTCCGGGTTCCACGGGCGGCCGTTGACACGGCCGCCCCGCCTCACAACTCCGGCTCCGCGTGCTTCACCTTCGGCGGGCCGTTCATCAACTCGACCAGCGACTGGATCGCCACGTAGAACGCCGGGACGAAGAACACGGCCAGCACCGTGGACGTGATCATCCCGCCGAACACGGCCGTCCCCAGCGACCGCCGGCTCGCGGCCCCGGCCCCGGACGCGAACACCAGCGGGACGACGCCGAGGATGAACGCGATCGACGTCATCAGGATCGGCCGGAACCGCATCCGCGCCGCCGTCAGCGCCGCGTCCCGGATCGACTTCCCCTCCAGCCGCAGTTCGCGGGCGAACTCCACAATCAGGATCGCGTTCTTCGACGCCAGCGCGATGATGAGGACGACGCCGATCTGCGTGTAGATGTTGTTGTCGTACCCGCGGGCCAGGATGCCGAGGACGACGCCGAGGATGCCGAGCGGCACGACCAGGATCACGGCCAGGGGCAGGAGCCAACTCTCGTACTGCGCCGCCAACACCAGGTACACGAGGAACACCGCGAGGCCGAACACCATCACCGCCTCGCTCAGCATGAACCGCCACCCGAGGAACTCGACCGGCTGCGGGGCGACCCGCTTCTCCTGGTACGCGATCGACGTCCAGTCGTACCCCATCGTCTGCGGGAGCACCTGGGCGGCCGTCCGCTCCATCGCCTCCAGCGCCTGGCCGGAACTCACCTGCGGCCCGGCCGTCGAGCCGCTGATCGTCGCCGACGGGTACAGGTTGTACCGCATGATCGACTGCGGGCCGACCCGCACGTTCACCGTCAACAGCGTCGAGAGCGGGACGCGGCCGCCGGCCCGGTTGCGGACCTCCAGCCGGCGGAGCAGTTCCGTGTCCCCGCGGAACTTCGCGTCCGCCTGGACGCGGACCTGGTACGTCCGGTCGAACTTGTTGAAGTCGTTCACGTAGATCGACCCGAGGTTCGCCTGCAGCGCCGCGAACACGTCGTCCAGCTTCACCCCCATCTTCTCGGCCTTCACCCGGTCGATGTCGAGGTACAGCTGCGGCACGCCGGCGCGGAACGTGGACCGGGTGGCCGGCGGCGGCGCGATCTCCGGGTTCTTCGTCCCCTCCTCGATCATCGCCTGCGTCCGCTCCTGCAGGGCCTCCAGCCCGACGCCGCCGCGGTCCTCGATCTTCATCTCGAACCCGCCGGAGAAGCCCAGCCCCTGGATCGACGGCGGGATGATGACGTAGATGTTCGCCTCCTGGAACCCGAACAGCTCGCCCTGGATCGCGTTCTTGATCGCCGTCTGCTGCCACTCCGGCTTCTTGCGCTTCGACCAGTCGGTCCAGGCGATGAACGCCGTCGCCCCGTTCGGGGCGGCCGTGCCGTCGAGCAGCGACAGCCCGCCGAGAACGAACCAGTTCTCGATCGGCCCCTTCGTCCCGGTCCCGTCGTCCTTGTACCGCTCGAACACGGCGTTCATCCGGGCGGCCACCTCCCGCGTCCGGTCCAGCGACGCCGAGTCCGGCAGCTGCACGGCGATGACGACGTACCCCTGGTCCTCCTCCGGCAGGAACCCGGTGGGGACGCGGTTGTACTGCCACGCCGTGTACGCCGCGAGGCCGGCGAAGATCAGGAACATGACCGGCCACACCTTCAGCAGCTGCCGCACGGACCACGAGTAGGCGTTCTCGACCGGCTTGTAGAAGAAGTCGAACGCCCGCGTGAAGAACCCGCGGCCGGTATGCGGCCGCAGGTACGTGGCACATTGGGCCGGCTTGAGCGTCAGGGCGTTGACGGCGCTGATGACGGCCGTGGCGGCGATCGTCAGCGCGAACTGCCGGTACATCTGCCCGGTGATGCCGCCGAGGAACGCGGTCGGGACGAACACGGCCAGGAGCACGAACGTGATGGCGATGACCGGGCCGGTGACCTCGCCCATCGCCTTGATCGTCGCCTCCCGCGGGGCCATGCCCCCCTCGATGTGGTGGCTGGCGTTCTCGACGATCACGATGGCGTCGTCCACCACGATGCCGATGGCCAGGATGAGGCCGAACAGCGTCAGCAGGTTGATCGAGAACCCGAACAGGTACATGAACGCGAACGCCCCGATGAGCGTCACCGGCACGGTCGTGGCCGGGACGAGCAGCGCCCGCCAGCTCTGGAGGAAGACGAGGATGACGACCAGCACCAGGACGCCGGCGTCGACGAGCGTGGACCGCACGTTCGTGATGGCCGCGTCCACGAACTTCGTCGTGTCGAACGGGATCATCGCGTCCGTCCCGTCCGGCAGGGACGCCTTGATCTTCTCCAGTTGCTCCTTTACCCGCGTGGACACGTCCAGGGCGTTCGAGCCGGGGAGCTGGTAGACGAGCAGGTTCGCGGCCGCGACGCCGGACCGGGCCTCGAACGAGTCGTACGTCTGCGACCCCAGCTCGACGCGGGCGATGTCCCGCAGGTAGACGATCTGCCCGTTCGCCCCGGTCTTGACGACGATCTCCTCGAACTGCGGGACCTCCGACAGCCGGCCGAGGGTGGTGACGGTGAGTTGGAACGCCTGCCCCTTCGGGTTCGGCGGCTGGCCGACCTGCCCGGCCGCGACCTGGACGTTCTGCCGGGCGAGGGCGGCGATCACGTCCTGCGTCGTCAGCTGCCGGGCGGCGAGCTTGTCCGGGTCCATCCAGACCCGCATCGAGTACGCCCCGGCCCCCTTGACCGTCACCTCGCCGACGCCGGCGACCCGGCTCAGCTCGTCCCGGATGCGGAGGGTGGCGTAGTTCGACAGGAAGATCGGCGGGTACGCCCCGTTCGGGGACGTGAGCGAGATCACGAGCAGGATGTTCGACGACTGCTTCTTGACGGTGACGCCCTGCCGCCGGACCTCCTCCGGCAGCGTCGGCTCGGCGATGGCCAGCCGGTTCTGCACCAGCACCTGCGCGGTGTCCAGGTTCGTGCCGATCTCGAACGTGATGGTCAGCGAGTACGACCCGTCGGCCGAGCTGGTCGAGGACATGTACATCATGTTCTCGACGCCGTTGATCTGCTGCTCGATCGGCGCGGCGACGGTGTCGGCGACGACCTTCGCGTTCGCGCCGGGGTACACGGTCGAGACGACGACGGTGGGCGGCGTGATCGACGGGTACTGCTCGACCGGCAGCCGCGTGACGGCGACGACGCCGAACAGCACGGTGAGCACGGCGATGACGTTCGCGAAGATCGGGCGGTCGATGAAGAAGGGGGTCATCATCGGCCCACGGTGGGGGGGGGGGAGTGGGGGGGCGTGGGGGCGGGTGGGGGGGGTTGCGTGGGGCGGGCCACGCCCTCCCCCCTCCACTCTCACACCCCCTCACGCGGTCACTTCTTCGGCGGCCCTTGCAGGGTCCACTCCTCCGGCGTCACCGGGCGGCCGGGCACGACCTTCTGGAGGCCGTTGACGATGACCTGGTCGGCCGGCGACAGGCCGCTCTCGATCGCGACGATGGACGTGACCGCCTTCGGCGGCGTCGGCTTCCCGTCCGGCTTCGGCGGCGGCGGGACGATCTCCCAGCCCGGCTCCGGCGGGGCGTTCGCCGGCGGCGGCGTCCGCCACACGACCTGCGGGGACACCACGACCGTCCGCTTCTGGGCCACGTTCCCCTCGCCGACGACGTACACGAACCGCCCCTCCTGGCCGGTCATGAGGGCTTCCTCCGGGATCACCGGCAGGTCGCGGGGCGGGCCGTTCGGCACGCGGGCCTTCGCGTACAGGCCGGGGTACAGGGCGCGGTTCTTGCCGTCCGGCCCGCGGGGGTTGTCGAGTTCGCCGCGGATGCGGACGGTGCCGGTCCCGGTGTCCACCCGGTTCTCGCGGAAGTCGATCTTGCCGGCGTGCGGGTAGCCCCGCTCGTTCGTGACGGCGACCTCGACCGGGACGGTCCGGTCGCTGCCGGTCGGCCGGATTTCCGGCGCGGCCTGGAGGAACGCGACGAGGTCCCGCTCCGGGGCGTCGAAGTAGACGTACAGCTTGTCCATCCGGACGATGGTGGTGAGGAGCGTCGGCTCGGCCTGCCCGACGAGGTTCCCCTGGGTGACGAGCGTGCGGTTGATCTGCCCGGTGATCGGGGCGGTGATCTTGGTGTACTCGAGGTCGAGTTTCGCCATGCGGAGGGCCGCCTCGCCCGCCCCCTCCATCGCGACGGCCGTTTTCATTTGCGCCTTGTTCGCGGCGAGGGTGGCGACGGCCTTGTCCTTCTCGTTCTGGGCGGCGGCCGTGCCGAGCTTGTCGAGCCGGGCCAGCTCCGCCTCCGCGAGTTGAATCTGCGCGTCGGCGTTCGCCTTGTCGGCCTTCGCCCGCTCGATGTCGGACTGCGCCTTCGCGACGCCGGCCTCGAACTCGCGGGGGTCGATCGTGTAGAGGACCTTCCCCTTCTCGACCTCCGACCCCTCGTTGAAGTGGACCTTCTCCAGGTAACCTTTGACGCGGGCCTTGATCTCGACCATCTCGACGGACTCGAGGTAGCCGTTGTACTCGTTGTAATTCTGAACGGTGTGCAGGATCGGCTTGCTGACCGTCACCGTTGGCGGTGGCGGCGGTGGCGGGGCGGCGTTCTGGCCCTGACACCCGACGACCGCGACGACGAGCGTTCCGAACAGGGTTGGTGGCAGCAGTTTCATGCCGGGGAATACCCAAAGGACGGCGACGGGCTTACAGATCGATTCTATGGCCGACTCAACCGGCCGGTTCTACCCCGGCGGTGGGGCGCGGAAAAAGTGACGCGCGAGTCCGGAAAAGGTTCGAGATTTTTTGAAGTCGCCCCACCGCTACGGCGAACGGCACGGCGTCAGCGTGCCGGTGGCGCTCGCCGCGGCCCCTACCGGCACGCTGACGCCGTGCCGTTCGCCGTTGTGAGCACAACTTTCGTCTCGAAACGGTTCAAGTTTCCCACCTCCAAAAATTCCCCCGAATCCGCGGCCCCGTCCCGCGTTGGTCCGTGCCTGTTAGAAAATACCGCCATGCTCACGCACACCGACCAGCTGCTGAACGACGCCCGCCGCGGGGACGCGACCGCCCTCGGCCGACTGCTGGAGGCGTACCGGCAGTACCTGACGCTGCTCGCCCGCCTGCAGATCGACCGGACGCTGCGGGTGAAACTCGATGCGTCCGACGTGGTGCAGGAGACGTTCCTGGAGGCGCACCGCGACTTCGACGGGTTCCGCGGTATGTCCGTCGGCGAACTCGTGGCGTGGCTACGGCAAATCCTGGTGCGGAACCTCGCGAACCAGGTCCGGCACTACCGCGGGACGAAGCGGCGGGACATCCGGCTGGAGCAGAGCATCGGGGCGGCCGTCGATCAGTCGTCCGAGCACCTGGCCGGGTACGTGACGGCGGCGATCGCGTCGCCGAGCCACGACGCCGCCCGGTGCGAGTCGGCCGTCATCCTGGCGAACGCCCTGAGCCGGCTGCCGCCGGACTATCGGGACGTGCTGATTTTGCGTAACTTGGAAGAGTTGTCGTTCCCGGAGGTCGCGGCCCGGATGGACCGCAGCCTGGACAGCGTGAAGAAGCTGTGGGTCCGCGGGCTGGCCCAGCTCCGCCGGCTGATCCCCGAACTGTCATGACCACGACGCACACGATCACCGACGCGGGCCTGCCGCCGGACGACCCCGAGGTCGTGCGGGTGCTGGAGCAGTACCTCGCGGAACTCGAAGCCGACCGCGCCCCGGACCGGGACGCGCTGTTGGCCGAGCACCCGGACATCGCCGACGCGCTGGCCGACTGCCTCGACGGCCTCGACTTCCTGCGGAAGGCGACGCACTCGGAGTCGCGGTCCGCGTGGCCGACGCCGGACCGCCGGCTGGGGCCGTACCGCCTCGTGCGGCTGATCGGCCGCGGCGGGATGGGGGCGGTGTACGAGGCCGAGCACGCGACCAGCCAGCGGCGGGTGGCGGTGAAGGTGCTGCCGTTCACGGCCGGGTTCAACGACGCGGAGTTGAAGCGGTTCAAGCACGAGGTCCGCGCCGCGGAGGCGCTCGACCATCCGCACATCGTCCCGCTGTTCGAGGTCGGCGAGGACCGCGGCGTCCACTTCTTCGCCATGCGGCTGGTGGCCGGCCGGTCGCTCGCGGAGATGATCGCCCGGCCGTCGTTGCCCGGCCGCTCGACGAAGCCGAACGCTCGCACGTTCGACCTGACTCGCGAGAACGACGACTTCCCCGATGTGGAAGCGGTGGAACGGCCGACGCCGATCGACCCGACGTTCCTCGCCGGGCGGATGCTGCAAGCGGCGGAAGCGCTCGGCCACGCGCACGCGCAGGGGATCGTCCACCGGGACGTGAAGCCGGCGAACCTGCTGCTGGACGAGGACGACCACCTGTGGGTGGTGGACTTCGGCCTGGCGTTCGTGCCGGGTCTGACGCGGCTGACGGCGTCGTCCGCGCTGGTCGGGACGCTGCGGTACATGGCCCCGGAGCAGGTCGAGCCGCGGCGGGG
Organism: Limnoglobus sp.; assembly: GCF_059499385.1. Taxonomy (NCBI): domain Bacteria; kingdom Pseudomonadati; phylum Planctomycetota; class Planctomycetia; order Gemmatales; family Gemmataceae; genus Limnoglobus; species Limnoglobus sp. The sequence goes on from NZ_JCABYM010000144.1 coordinate 116,914, forward strand.
CGTCGTCGATCAGCGGACCGACCTGTACGGCCTCGGGGCGACGTTCTACGAGCTGCTCGCCCGCCGGCCGGTGTTCCCGGACGCGGACCGGGCGGCCGTCATCGCCCGCATCCTGACCGACGACCCGACCCCGCTGCGGCGGATCGACCCGAGCGTGCCGTTCGACCTCGAAACGATCGTGTTGAAGCTGCTGAGCAAGGACCCGGCCCGCCGCTACCCGTCGATGGCCGACCTGGCCGACGACCTGCGGCGGTTCCTGGCCGGCAAGCCGATCCTGGCCCGGCGGCCGGGCATGGTGGACCGCGGGTTCGAGTGGCTGAACCGCCACCGCCGGCTCGCCGCGGCCGCCGCCGTAACCACGGTGGCGTTCGTCGGGACGCTCCTGTGGAACGAGTCGCGGGTACGGCACGAGCGGGACAACGCGGAGGCCGGGTGGCGAGGGTCCGACCGAACGGCCGACTTCTTCTTCAACAAGTACGTGAACACCGTCCTGGCCCGCGCGCCGCACCTGGAGCGCGAGCACCGCGAATTCCTGATCGAAGCCCGCGGCCACTACGAGCGAACGGCGGACCGACCCGCCGTGACCGACGGCGACCGTCTGGCGGCGGCCGTCGCGGCACGGCGGGTCGCCGACATTCAGGCGCGGTTGGGATCGACGGCCGAGGCGGTCGCCGGGTATGGGGCCGCCGTGACGCGCCTTCAAAACCTTCCGCCGACCGACGCGGTCCGCCGCGAGTTGGGCATCGCGCTGAACGACCGCGGCAACCTGTCCCGCGGGACCGGCGAGTACGCCGCCGCCGGGCAGGACTACCGGGCCGCGGCCGAGCAGTTCCAATCGCTCGTTGGGAATGGTTCGATCGACCCGTTCGACCGGGCGGCGCTCGCCGGGGTCGAGAACAACCAGGGGCTGCTCTGGCAACTCCAAGACCGCCGCGCGGAAGCGGAAGCGTGCTTCCGCGCGGCGCGGGGGCGGCTGGCGAAGGTCGCGGTCGAGCACCCGAAGGAACCGCAGTACGTCGCGGAGCTGGCGACGGCGAGCCACAACCTCGCGGAGGTGCTGGCCGCGACCGGCCGGGACGCGGACGCGGCGACGGCGTTCCGCGAGACCGCCGCCCTCCGCGAGAAGGTTCTCGCCGCCGACCCGCGCGACCCGGCCTACCGCCGGGAAAAGGCCCGCACCCAGCTGCGGAGCGCGGAAGTGCTGGCCCGCCTCGGCCGCGCGACGGACGCGCGAACCGCGGCCGGGAACGCCGTCGTCGCATGGCGGCGGCTGGCGGCCGACTTCCCGGACACGCCCGGCCATCGGGTGGGATTGACGGCCGCACTGCGGGCGCTTTCAATGAGCCTCGCGATTTCTTAACCCGCGTTCGGCCGAGGGATGGCCGACGGTGAATTATGCCGACCCGCTTGTCGGACAGCCCGCGACGGACCCGCCGGCCGACGTTCCACGTCGAGTGCCTGGAGGACCGGTGCGTCTTCTCGACGACGGCACTGCCCCTCAGCGGCACGCGGGTCTACCTGTTCTCGTCCGAGGCGGCGGCCGCCGTCGGGGCGCAGGTCTCCTACGAGTTCTCCGGCCAACTGTTGACCGTGCCGACGGCCGACACCGTCGGCCGCACGGCCACGGTCGTGTTCAACGACAACCTCGTGACGGTCGGCGTGTTCCAACCGACCGCGGACGGGCAGACGACGGGGATCGCCACCACGCGGGCGGTCGATGTCCCGGCCGTGTACACCGGCGAGGTGCGGCTCACGGCCCTGGCGGACGCGGCCGACGTGAAGCGGTACGGCTTCCAACTCGAAACGAGCGTCGTTTCGAGCAACGCGGCCGACGGCGTGCAGTTCGACCAACTCGCGTACCGCGCCTTCGCGACCAGCACCGGCGGCAGTTCGACCGGGTCGCCGGTCGTCACGGTCCCGCCGTCGTCGCCGCCCCCGCCCCCGGCGACGCAGATCCCGCCGAGTCCGCCCCCGCCGCCGGCCGCGGGTAACGGCAACGGCGAGCCGCTCGGCCCGGCGGCCCCGCCGGCGGAACCGCCCCCGCTGCCGTTCTCCCCGCCGCCGCCACCACCGCCGCGGAACAACGGGCCGGCGCTGGTCGGGCAGTCGGCGTTCGAGGCCGGGACCGCCCGCACGGCGGTGTCGGCCACGCTGACGCGGCCGCCGACCCCGGAGCCGCCGCCGGCGGACGCGATCAACCGCGCGGCCACCACACCGCCGGCGGGGCTGACGTACCAGTTCCTGCACGCCCCGACCGCGGCGACTGAGCTGCCGACGGAGCCGGTCCAACACGGGGTGTCGCTGGAAGCCGCAGCCGCACGGCGGGTCTCGACGCCCCTTCCGCAGTCCGCGACGAGGATCGACCCGCTCGTGCCGGAACTGCACGGCGTCGCGCTGGCGGACGCCGTCGTGCCGGACCTGTCCGACCCGGTCGCCGACGTGCTGACGGCGCTGGCCGCGGAGCCGATCCCGGCCGCGCCGTTCGCGGCCGCCGAACCGGAGCCGGTCGAGACGCGGTCGGCGCAGAAGGGGTCGAACCGAACGAGTTACCTCTTCCTGGCGGCGCTGCTCGGCGTCGGGACGAACCACTTCTACCGCCGCCGGACCGCGGCCGAGAAGGCGTGACCGCGCCTTTCGCCTCTTGTAGGGCGGGTCAAGGCTTTGCGCCGACCCGCCGGGGGACCGCAACCACGCGGGAGAACCGCTCAGCCGGCTGGCGGCGCGGCGGGTCGGCGCAAAGCCTTGACCCGCCCTACCAGGTTCGCCGCTTCCCCGTCATCGCTTCCGCCGCCTTCTGAAGTTGTCGCAACCGGGTCAGCAGGTCATACGCCCGCGTGAACCGCTGCCACGGGTTCCTCCGCAAGCCCCGCAAACACACCCCGTCCACCTCCGGCGGCACGGCCGCGTTCGCCGCCGACGGCGGGGCCGGCTCGTCCGCCGGCGGGCGGCCGGTCAAGAGCGCGTAGAGCACGGCCGCGAGGCCGTAGGTGTCGGTGTACGGCCGCGGCTCGGCGGACGGGTTCGCCAGCTCCGGCGAGCGGTACGGGTCGGGCGCGTCGGCTGGAACCAACCCGACCGGCGGCCGCACGTCGGCGAGCCGCGGGATGCCGTCCGCCGCCAGCAGCACGTTCGTCGGCTTCAGGTTCCCGTGAACGACCCCCTGGCGGTGCAGGTAGCACACGACCTCCGCCAGCCCCGCCACCAGCCGCAGCGACTGCGCGACCGGCCGCGGCTTGCCGCCGAGTTGCCCCGCGAGGCTGCCGGCCGGGGCGAGGTCCGTCACGACGAACGGCCGGCCGTCCCACCACCCGGACTTCTGCACGGCGACCACCTGCGGGTGCGCGAACGCCGCCGCCACCCCGGCCGTGTGATCGAACCACGCCTGCCACGCGGCGCGGTCCGCGACCGGGCCGGCGAACACCTTCACCGCGGCCGGTTGCTTGAACGACCCGACGGCGGCGCGATAAACGACGCCGCACGGCCCGCGGCCGAGTTCGCCGAGTAACTCGTACCCGTCGCGGGCGGCGGCCCGCGCCAGCCGCACGCCGTCCGGCGTCGGCACGGCGACCGGCGGGCGGCCGGTCAGGAAGCGGTCCAGGTCCGCGGCCAACTCGTCGGCCCGGCCGTACCGGTCCTCCGGTCGCTTCTCCAGGCACTTCAAGCAAATCGTCTCCAGGTCGCGCGGCACGGCCGCGGGGAGACGGACCGGCTCGTCGTTCAAAACGTGCTCGATGGTCCGCTGCCACGTGTCGGCGCGGAACGGCGGTCGGCCGGCGAGCAGCTCGTACAGGATCGCGCCGAGGGAATAAATGTCCACCGCCGGGCCGACCTCGGCGACGCGGCCGGCCGCCTGCTCCGGGGCCATGTAGTTCGGCGTACCGAGAACCGCCCCGTCCTGCGTCCACGCGGTACTCTCGCTGCCCAGCCGCTTCACGAGGCCGAAGTCCGCGATCTTCGGCGTGGGGCCGTCGAGCAGCACGTTCGCCGGTTTCAAGTCGCGGTGAACGATGCCCCGACCGTGGGCGAACTGGACCACGAGGGCCAGCGTGCGGACCAACTCGGCCGCCTCCCGGACCGCGACCGGCTGTCGCGCGAGCCGCCGGTCGAGGCCGTCGGCCAGCAGCTCCATCGTGTAGTAGAGGACGCCGGCGTATTCGTTGGCCTCGTAGAGCGTGACCACGTTCGGGTGGCGCACGTTCGACATCGCGAGCGCTTCCGCCCGGAACCGCGCCCGCTCCCGCGGCCCGGCGAGCGCCCCGTCGCGGATCACCTTCACCGCGACCGGGTGGCTGCCCCGGAGCGTGCGCGCCTGATAGACGACGCCCATCCCGCCGCGGCCCAACTCGGCGACGATCTCGTAGCCGGGGACGGTCGGCCACGCGGCCGGCCCCGGCGGGGGCGGCGTCCATTCGCCGGTGGCGGAGCCGTCGGTCATCGCGTCCTTCCGGGGGTGGCCGTCATTCTACCCGACGGCCGTTTTGGTCCGGAAGATGCCCCCCGGCCTATGAGTGAACGTACCCCGGCCCGGCGGCACAACCCTCACCCCGCAGGACACCGCGCCCGATGGACCTCCGCTCCGGCCACCCGTTCTGGCTCATCAAGAACGGCATCGTGGCCACGTACCCCGCCTTGAAAGACGACGGGGCGTGCGACGTGGCCGTGATCGGCGCGGGCGTCACCGGGGCGCTCGTCGCGGATGCCCTGACCCGCGAGGGCGTGAACGTCGTCGTCCTCGACAAGCGGGACGCGGCGACCGGCAGCACGGCCGCGAGCACGTCGCTGCTCCAGTACGAGATCGACACGGAGCTGCGGGAGCTGATCGACAAGGTCGGCGAGGCGAACGCGGTGCGGAGCTACCGGCTCGGGCTGGAAACCATCGACGCGATCGAAGATTCGGTCCGCGGCCTGGGCGACGACTGCGGGTTCGCCCGGCGGCCGACGCTCTACCTCGCCACGACCCGCGCCGACGGCGAGCGACTGCGGGCCGAGTACGAGTGCCGCGTCGCGCGCGGGTTCGACGTGGAGTTGCTGAAGCCGGACGAGGTAAAGGCGGAATACGGGTTCCTCGCGGAAGGGGCGATCCGCAGCGTCGGCGACGCGGAGTTCGACGCCGTCCGGTTCACACACGCCCTCTTGAAGCGGGCCGCGGCGGGCGGGGCGAAAGTCTACGACCGCACGGCCGTCGAGGCCGTGGAGCCGGCGGGCGACGGGTATCGGCTGACGACCGACCGAGGGCCGACGGTTTCCGCGAAGCGGGTCGTGTTCGCCACCGGGTATGAGTCCGGGCAGTACCTCAAGGCTCCGGCAACGACGTTGAACAGCACGTTCGCTGCGGTGAGCGAGCCGATGGCCCCGTTCCCGGCGTGGCCGGGCCGGGCGCTCGTGTGGGAGGCGGCGCGGCCGTACACGTACCTGCGGACGACGCCGGACGACCGGATCATCCTCGGCGGCGGGGACGTGCCGTTCGCCACCGCCCACCGGCAGGACGAACTCGTCGAGCGGAAGGTGAAGGCGTTGCTGAAGCGGTTCGCGGAGCTGTTCCCCGGCGTCGAGTTCGAGCCGGCGTTCACGTGGGCCGGGACGTTCGCGGAAACGGCCGACGGGCTGCCGTACATCGGCCGGCCGCGGGAATGGCCGAACGCCTACTTCGCGCTCGGGTACGGCGGGAACGGGATCACGATGAGCGCCGTCGCGGCCCGGCTCATCACCGACGACTACCTCGGCCGGTCGAACCCGGACGCGGAACTGTTCCGGTTCGACCGGCCGACGAAATAACTACCGCCGGTCGTCCTCCGTCACCCGGCGGAGCGACCGGCGGAGCATCCCGACGATCGACCACCCGCTGACCATGCCGAGGCCGAACGCCACGCCGATGACGGCGGCGAGCGAGTACGTGCCCCGCCACTCGACGAACCGCAGTTCGACCTCCTGGCTGTTGAAGTACGCGAACGCCCCGACCGCGCCGGCGAACAGGACCAGGAACAGGAAGTACACGAGCCGCACGATACCCCTCCTTACTTCGACCGGCGATTCCGCGACCGGAGCAGTCGCAACAAACATGCCTCGGGCTTCCGACCCCGCTCGGCGGCGAGCGTGCCGGCCAGGAACGCATCGATCACCTTCGGGTGGACGTAGCTCTTGCGGCACACGGCCGGCGTGTTGCCGAGTTCCGCCGCGACCTCCTTGATGACGCCGACCACGGCCCGCTCGCCGGCGGTCTTAGACGCCGGCGGCGGCAGGGCCAGGAACCGCTTCACGGCCGCGACCGTCCCGGCCCACGTCCGGAAGTCCTTCGCCGTGTACGGCCCGCCGCCGATCTCGCGGACGTATCGGTTCACGTCCGTGGACCGCACCGCCCGCCGCCGACCGTCGGCCGTGCGGTACTGGAACAAATCTTGGCCCGGCAGGTCGCGGCAGTTTCGGACGACGCGGACCAGCGCCTTGTCGGTCACCGCCCGCTCGTGCCAGACGCCGCCCTTGCCGCGGAACTTGATGTGCAGCGCCGACCCGCGGAACGCCGCGTGCCGGTCGAGCATCGTGCTCAGGCCGAACGAGTTGTTGTCCCGCGCGTACTCCGGGTTCCCGACCCGGAGGGCCGTCCGGTCGAGCAGCTGCACGACGGCCGCCAGCACCTTCTCGCGTGGCAGGCCGGGTTGCCGGAGGTCCGCCCGGACCGCCCGCCGGATGCCCGGCAGGGCCGTCCCGAAGGTCAACATCCGGCCGAACTTCTCGCCGTCCCGCGCGGCCCGGAACGCCGGGTGGTAGCGGTACTGCTTCCGCCCGCGGGCGTCCCGGCCGGTCGCCTGGATGTGCCCGTTCGCGGCCGGGCAAATCCACACGTCCTCCCACGCCGGCGGGATGACGATGCCGCGGATGCGGGCCAGCACGGCCGCCGCGCGGACCAGCCGGCCGTCGGCCGTGCGGTAGCGATATTTCGCGCCGGCCCGCTCGCGGCGGATGCCGGGGGCACGGTCGCACGAGAGTCGAAGGCGGGGCGTGGCAGCGGGCATCGGGTCGTTCCTCCGCCCCCTCCCGTGGCAAACCTCGTTCCGGAAATCCGGCGGGCGGCCGGGGGCGTACCCCCATTAGCACCGACGCCCGGCACGACCGTTGCAGTCGGTAGGCGGCCCACCGCGAGGGTCCACCATGACGGACACCGAAATCTGCGAAGAGTTACCCCTGGTCCTGCCGAACAGACCCCGCCCGCGGTTCCACGACATCATGCGGCGGGCGATGGTCCCGCCGGTCGCCCGGTGGAACGAAACCACGGCCCAGAACCTGGCCGAGGTGACGGACATTCTGGACCGGCTCGAAAATTCCGGCGTCGGGGAACTGACGCTGGAACTGAACGGGGTGGAAGGGTTCGTCGTCCGTTGGAAGTGACAGCGGGCTGTCAGCGGCGGGCGGGCGGGTGCTCAAAACTGCGCACCGGCCCGGCGAAATGACACACCCGCGGTTCTCATACTCGGAGGGGTTGCGATGCAAGTGGTCACGGAAACCGGCGAGCGGTTCTTCCTCCAGACGCCGCTCTACACGGTCGAGAACACGGCCGCCGGGCGGGAGCCGGCCGTCGAGCCGATCCCAGTCCCACAGGGTTCGACCCTCGCCCTGTACACGAACGAGGGCCGGGCCGAGGAGGCGATCCGCAACGGCCACCTGACCGACGTGGTCCCGAAGCGGATCGGGTCGGACAAGGAATTGCGGACCCTGTTGACCGACTTCCAGAAGAAGGGGATTGACCTCGTGAGCATCGACGGCAGCAACCGCCCCGGCCAGGAGTCGGGCCGGTGTCTGCCGATCGTGTCGCTGATCGACGCGAAGTGATTGACGGCGACGGAGAAACGGCGCGGGCCGGGGGCAACCCCCGGCCCGCGCCGTTTGACCTTTTGACGCCCGCCCGTTTCCCGTAACATTCCAACCGCCCGGCGGTATGAACCTGTCTGGGTCGATCCGTGTCCTCCCCGTCTCGACCAGCGATCCGACCCGAGGATACCCATGCACGCGGACGACGCCTCACCCGGTCAAAAGTCCCTCACCCGCCGGGAGTGGGGGCTGATCGTCCTCCTCGCCGCGATCAACTTCACGCACGTCCTCGACTTCGTCATCATCATGCCGCTGGGCGACATGCTCCGCCACCAGCTCGGCATCACCCCGCAGCAGTTCGGGTTCGTCGTCGCGGCCTACGGGTTCACCGCGATGGCCGCCGGCGTCCTCGCCTCCACCGTGGTGGACCGGTACGACCGCAAGGCCGTGCTGCTGTTCGCGTTCGCCGGGTTCGTCGTCGCGACGGTCTACTGCGGGCTGGCCCCGACCTACGAACACCTGCTCGTCGCCCGCGGGCTGGCCGGGCTGTTCGGCGGCCTCGCGGCCAGCGGCATCATGGCCGTCATCGGCGACGCGATCCCGGACCACAAGCGGGGCAAGGCGATCGGCGCGGTCACGTCCGCGTTCGGGTTCGCGTCCATCATCGGCCTCCCCATCGGGCTGACGCTCGCGACCCGGTTCGGGCAGTGGGGCGTGCCGTTCCTGGCCATCGCCGGCCTCGGCGTGTTCGTGTGGGTGCTGGCGGCCGTGCGGCTGCCGTCGATGACGCACCACAAGGGCGACCACGTGAACCCGCTCGCGCAGTTCGCGGCCGTGGTCCGGCAGCCGAACCACCTGTGGTCGTTCGCGTTCATGCTGGCGATGGTGCTCGGGACGTTCATCGTCATCCCGTACATCGCCCCGTACATGCAGGCGAACTGCGGCCGGGTGGCGGAAGACCTGCCGGTGATCTACGCCGTGGCCGGCGTGTTCTCGCTGGTGATGATGAACGTGATCGGCGTGCTGACCGACAAGTTCGGGGCGCGGCCGATGTTCCTGTTGACGGCCGGCGGCGCGGTCGTGTTCACGCTCGTCATCACGAACCTGCCGCCGGTGAGCCTGTTCGGGGCGGTGGCGGTGTCGTGCGGGTTCATGCTGCTGGCGTCCGGCCGGATCGTGCCGGCGCAGACGATGATGCTCCGGTCGGCCGACCCGAAGCTGCGGGGCGCGTTCACGAACCTGAACTCGGCCGTGTCGCACGTCGGCACGAGCGTCGGGTCGCTGATCTCCGGGGCGATCATAGGTGAGGAGTATCCCCAAGGGCCGCTGACGAACTACTGGGTCGCGGGTCTGGTGGCGGCGTCGTTCGGCGTGCTGGCGCTGGTGCTGTCGTTCCGGCTCAAGCCGCGGCCTGTGCCGGCCGTGGTCCCGCCGATCGTGCCGCCGAACCCGTTCCCGCTGGCGCTCGACCCGGACCCGATCCCGGAAGTCGAGGGGAACAAGGCTTGAAGTAGGTTGGCCGAGCCGAGGCCGACCACCTTCCTCCCGCAGGGACCTGGTTGCCGAACCACCGGCGAGCGTCGCGGCGTGAGCGCGACGTGCCTCGAACCCGAGAACGACTTCGTCCAGCCGCAACGGTAGAACCCTGAGCGGAAGCGACGGGGTGTGGGACCAGCCCCATACCCCGTCGCTTCCGCTCAGGGTTCTACCTGTAACGGCATCTCGTCGCCGCGCGCGTCCAGGCACGTCGCGCTCACGTCGCGACGCTCGCCGTTGCGCTTTCGGGAAGCGATTGCGGTGGGAAGGTGGTCGGCCCCGGCAAGGCCGACCTACTGTTCCTCCCACACGCTGTGGTACGCCCCGGTCGCCTCGAAGTGGGCGATCATCCGCTGGTAGAACGGGTGGCCCGCCAGCGTCGCGCTGTCGCCGATTACGACGAGCGACCGCCGGGCGCGGGTGAACGCCACGTTCGTCCGCCGCGTGTCCGCCAGGAACCCGATCTCGCCCGTCGGGTTCGACCGCACCAGTGAAATGACAATCGCTTCCTTCTCGCGGCCCTGGAAGCCGTCCACGCTGTCCACCTCCAACTCCGGCACGTCGGCAAGGCGGTCGCGGATGAGCCGCACTTGCGCCCGATACGGCGTGATGACGCCGACGGTCGCCGGCGGCAGCCCGGCCGCGAGCAACCGGCGGGCGTAGCCCACGGCCAAGTCCGCCTCCTGCGGGTTTCGTCGGCTGCCGCCCTCTTCTTCGAGTTCCTCGTCGTAGCTCGCCCCGGCCGTGTCGATGAACCGGACCGCCTCCGCCGTCAGCGGCTCCCGCGCCACGCCGGGCAGGTCGCGCAGCAAGTGGTCGGCGACGCCGTCGTGCGCGACGAGCGCCCCGCCGTAGAACTCGGCGTTCGAGAACGCCATGATCGCGGCGTGCATCCGGTGCTGCACGGTGAGCAGCCGCGCCACCCGGTCGCCGTACAGCCCGACGACCCGCTCCATGAGGCTGACGCTCAGCCCGCCGTCGGCCGCCTCGCGGGAAAGGACCGTCGCGGGTAGCTGCTGGTGGTCGCCGGCGAGGACGACGCGGCCGCAGCGGAGCAGGGGGAGCCAGCTCGCCGGCTCCGTGCTCTGCCCGGCCTCGTCGATGACGGCGAGGTCGAACCGCCGCGGGCCGAGCACGTCGCTGGTCAGGCCGGTGAGTGTCCCGCACACGACCCGCGCGTCGTCCAGGATGCGCTCCGCCGCCAGCACCTCGAACTGCCGGGCCTCGGATAGAAGTGACCGCGCCTCGCGGCGGAGCGCGGCCTTCTCGCCGGGCAGCGGCTTCTCCTTCGTCCACTTGTCGGCCTGCTGGAACAGCTTGAACGCCTCCTTCGCGAACTGCCGGGCCTGCCGCGCGTCGGCGTGCTGCTGCACGAGCAAATCGAGGGCGCGGTCCCGCAGCGCCGGATCGACGCGGGCCGGGTGGCCGATCCGCACCGGCTCCTCGCCGACGGCGAGCAACTTCTCGACGAGGTTATCGACGGCGTGGTTGCTCGGCGCACACGCCATCACCCGCTCGCCGCGGGCGATGGCCTGGCGGATGACTTCCACCACCGTCGTCGTCTTCCCCGTCCCCGGCGGGCCGTGGATGACGGCCACGTCCTTCGTCGCCAGTGCGAACCGCACCGCTTCTTTCTGCGGCTCGTTGAGGTGAACCGCCAGGTCGAGCGTCGGCGGATCAGCCTGTTCGGGGTCGCGCACGCCGAGCAGCACGGCCCGCAACTCGGCGAGGCGGTCGTCCTTCGCTGCCGCGGCCCTGCGGAGTGCTTCTTGCTGCCGCAGCCGGGAGACTTCATCGGGCGAAAGGTCGAGCCGCCACGCGGCGTCGTCCGGCGGGTCGTCGTCCGGCGGGTCGATGGCCACGCCGATGGTCGTGAAGTCGCGGTCGAACACGACGCCGCGGTACGACGGCCGCCGGCGGTGTACCTGCGTCTGGTTCACGAGCACCGGGCTGCCCGGCTGGAGGCGGTTCGGCGGCAGCCGCTCGCCGCGCTGCTGCCGTGCGAACGTCAGTAGCAGCCGCCCGCCGAGGCCGAACTCCGAGTCGGCGAGGACGAGGTGGGTCAGCGTCACGCCGTCCCGCTCGCCGGTCGCGGCCTGCGCCGCGAGCCGGGCCGCTTCTTCCTCGGCTTCCGCTTCGAGGGCGAGCAGCTTCGCCAGCCGCTCGAAGTGCGGCGCGTCGCCGAAGTCGGTCGCGCCGGCGAGTTGCACCCGCACCGGCTTGTCGAGGAACTTCGCGCCGTCGAGGGCGGTCACCAGCTTCGCGGCCTTGTCGTCCGGCACTTCGACCGTCGCCGACCGGCCGAGGAGCATGATCTTGCCGACGCGCCTGCCGTCCAGGTTCCCGCCGTCGCAGACGAACGCGAGCACCGCGCCGGGCGAGCAGTTCATCGGGACGGGTTGAATCTGAAGGACCGCCATCGCTTCTCCGAATCGTGGCGAGCGGGGGGCGTAAGCCCCCTGATTCTACGTCGGACGCACATGAGAATCAGGGGGCTTACGCCCCCCGCTCGCCTACACTACCGCCACCCGCGTTCCCTCCCCGGTTCGGAGTCGGCCATGCGATCGCTGCTCGTCGTCCTCGCGTTCACCCTCCCCGCCGCGGCGGAGGAGCCGACGGCGCAGGAAGTCCCGTTCCACAACTACACGAAGGCCGTCGAGCTGAAGCTCGGCAAGACGCGGGCCGTGCTGTGCCCGCAGGCCGGCGGCCGGGTGCTGGAGTTCTCCGCGGACGGCGTGAACGCGATGCAGCTGGACGACGCGGAGAAGAAGTGGCAGTCGGGGAAGGCCGGGGCGATCTCGGCCGGGCGGTTCGATTACGGGCCGGAGCTGACCGTCACCCCGCACCCGAAGGCGTGGGCCGGCGAGTGGACGGCCGAGATCACGGCCGCGAAGACGGTGAAGCTGACCAGCCCCCGCGAGGACGCCGGCATCCAACTCGTCCGCGAGTTCCGGCTCGTGCCGCACGACGGCCGCGTCGGGCTGTCCTGCACGCAGACGATGACGAACATTTCAAAAGACGTGCGCGAGGTTTGCCACTGGGGGCGGTCGTTCTCGCCCGGCGGCGGCATCTGCGTCATCCCCCTCGGCGACCGACCGAGCCGGTTCCCCGGCAAGTACGCGATGTACGAGGAGGGGGCGATCATCAACGTGCGGAACACGGACGACAAGATTCGCGTCCGTGAGGGCTTCCTGGAAATCCTGGCCCCGCCGCGGAAGCCGAAGCTCGGGTTCGACACCTACGCCGGGTGGCTGGCCTACGTGATGCCGACCGGGGCGGCGTTCGTGAAGCGGTTCCCGACGTACCCGGACCGGGTGTACAACGAGGCGGCCGGGCTGACGTTGTCCGTGTGGTACCCGCCGGGGCCGCGGATCGAACTGGAGCCGATCGGCCCGCGGGAGCGGCTGAAGCCGGGCGAGTCGGCGGCGTTCACCGAGGACTGGTGGCTGCTGGCCCACCCGTTCCCGAAGGACGGGCAGAAAATCGACCTGCCGGCGCTGGCCGAGCAGGTGGCGAAGCAAACGGTGCTGACGGAGTCACGTTGACTTGCCGCGGCCGAGGGCGGCGACGAGCGCACCAATGCCGACGGCGGCGACCGCGGACAGCACCGGGTTCGTCGCCAGGGCGGTGTAAACGCTCGAGTTGAACACCGGGCCGGAGTACGTGCCCCGCTCCTTCAACTCCGGCCCGCCGGGGGCGTGCAACGACCCCGGCGGGTTGCTCGGCGGTTGGCCCTTCTTCATCAGCGACGACATGGTCGATTCCATGACGATGTCCGTGAGCCGCGGGGCGTGCGCCCCCATCATCGCGAGCGCCTTCCCGCCGCCGCCGACGGTCACGTCCCGCTCCGGGTGCTCGGCGCAGTGCAGGATCGCCCGCGCCACCAGCTCCGGCGTGTAAATCGGCGGCGGCAGCGTCGGCTCCTCGGTCATGTAGTTTCTGGCCCGCTGCGGGAACGGCGTGTCGATGCTGCTCGGCTTCACCAGCGTCACGGACGCCGGCACGCCCTCTTCTTCGAGTTCCATCCGTAGCGAGTCGGTGAACCCCTTGACCGCGTGCTTCGACGCGCAGTACATGCCTTGCACGGGGATCGACCGGTCGGACAGGACGGACCCGACGTTCACGATCGCGCCGCCGTGCGGCCCGGTCCGGCGGCGGAAGTGGCGGGCCGCTTCCAGCGAGCCGAACACGACGCTCCAGAAGTTCGTGTCGAACAGCCGCCGGTGGTCGGCCGTCGAGACCTCGTCCAAGTTGCCGTAGATCGACGTGCCGGCGTTGTTCACCCAGGTGTCGAAGCGGCCGAACCGCGCGACGGCGGCGCGGGCGACCTCCTTCACGTCGTCCTCCAACCCCACGTCCGCGCGGGCGGCCAGGGCCTCGCCGCCGTCGCGGTGGATGTCCGCGGCGAGTTGGTTCAGCGCGTCGCCGTTGCGGGCGATGACGACGACCTTCGCGCCGCCCTTCGCCGCCAGCCGCGTGGTCGCAAGCCCGATCCCGGACGTGGCCCCGGTGACGACGATAACCTGCTCCTTCAGCGGCTTTAGTTGAACGGCCATGATCGTCCGATTTCCGGGCGAGGTGGTGAGACGCCGCTTGCCCACCCGCGGGCAAGCGGTTTCCTTCACTCGATCTCGTTGTTCCGGGCCGCGGCGCGGTCGGTGAGGGTGGTCACGACTTCCGGCAGCGCCCCGCGGCTGTCCTTGCCCTTCGCCGTCCTCGGGCCGATGCCGCCGGGCGAAGGCATGACGAGTCGGTCGGCCAGTGCGAACAGGTCCGCCGTCAGGTTCGGGCAGAGCGCGTTCGCGGCGACGGCCAGCTTCGCGGGCAAGCCGAGGACCGCCTCGGCGTCGCCCCGCGCGGCCGCGGCCACGATCTTCCGCGCCGCGGTCTCCGCGCTCATCGACAGGCCGGGTAGCCCGTTGAGCAGCGCGAACCACGCATACTCCCGGTCGTGCTGCCCCTTGAACTCGGCCTGGAGGTGGCTGCCGGTCCGCATCAGGCCGGGGCAGACGGTCGTGACGGCGATGCCGTGCTTCGCCAGTTCGGTCCGCAGCCCGTTCGACAGCCCGACGAGCGAGAACTTCCCCGCGGAGTACGGCAGCAGGTGCGGCACGGCGACCTTGCCGCCGACGGACGCGACGTTGACGATCCGCCCGGTGCGGCGGGCCTTCATCTCGGGGAGGACTTCGAGGATCGTGTACAGCGCGGCCCAGAAGTGCGTGCGGAGGGACTGCTCGAAGTCTTCCTCCCGCATCTCGGCGAGCGGCCCCACCTGGATGACGCCGGCGTTGTTGACGAGGACATCGACCGGCCCGTGCCAGCCGCGGGCGCGGCCGACGAACGCGCGGACTTGGTCGCGGTCGGTCACGTCGCACCGCTCGGCCAGCACGCCCCCGCCGAGGTCGGCGGCCGCGCGGGTTAACTCGTCCGGGTCGCGGCTGCAAATGGCAAGTCTCGCGCCACGGGCCGAAAGTTCGCGCGCGAGGACGAGGCCGAGGCCGCGGGAGCCGCCGGTGATGAGGACGTGCTTGTCGCGGAAGTCGTACCGCGGCTTGAGCGCCCGGTACGCGAGGTAGCCGCCGACGCCGAGGGCGGACAGGAGCAGGGTGCGGTTCATCGTCGCCTCGGGTGCAAGAACGGGACCAGCCCCGTTCGTGCAACCGGGATGCCAGTGTCTTGTAGGGCGGGTCAAGGCTTTGCGCCGACCCGCCGGGGTTGCTGTCACCGACGGCGGGTCGGCGCAAAGCCTTGACCCGCCCTACAAGACCGCGCCCCGCGGGTCGATCTGTCGCAGCTGCTTCGCCTTCAGCGCCGCGTAGCAGTCGGGTAGGTCGAACGTCGCCAGCACGTTCGGCACGAACGCGGACAGCGGCCAGTCGTACTCCTCTGCCTCCGCGACCGCCTGGAACGACGTGAGTGTGTTCTTCAGCGTCACCCGCGTGACGGTCTTCGCAAATAGCGCCGCGAACGCGGCCGGCAGCGCCCCCCAGCCCTTCGCGACCAGATGCACGTCCGCGTGCCCGTAGTCCGCAAGCCAGTCGAGGACACGCAGCACGTCGAACGTTTTCCGGCCCACGTAAGGCGCGTCGAGCATCAGCGAGTGGGCCGCGTAGAAGTAGTCGCTGCCGTAGGGGACGAGGAACTGGTTCGCGCCGCACGTGTCCGGCCGGGACTCGCCGATGCCGCGCACGTCGAGCGTGTACGGCACGGCCGTCGGGTCCGCCTTCAGCACCTCGGCGACGAGCGGCTCGTCCCGCAACTCGGCGTCGGCGGAATGGTGCGACACGTACAGAACGGCCGGCCGTGTTCCCTTCGTCGGCCGGGAGTCGAGCCGCTTGTCCGCGAGCCGGTAGACGACCGCGAACACGCCCGGCTCCGTCTCGACGGCGTACACGGACGCGACCGGCTTCGGATACTTTCGCCCGGCAATGCCGCGGAGGATGCGGAACTCCGGCACGCCCGCGCGGTCGGGCAACCTCAGCGCCGCCGTCACCGCCTTGAGCAACCCGTCGCCGCTCAGTTTCGGCCGCTTCGCGGCCAGTTCCTTCGCCCGCTCGGCCGTAAACGAGAAGACCGTCCGCGACTTCAACTCCGCGACCTGGCCCGTCGGCGTGCAGTACAGCGTCTCGTCCTTCTCGATGGTCAGCTTCGGCTCCACCTGTGCGCCCGAGACGCCGGTGGCCTTGTTGAACCAGCGGTACATCGCCTCGCGGTTCTCGATGGAATACCCGTGGTCGGTCGGGCCGGTGAACAGCGACACGTTGTCCGCGGCCCCGAGCAGCGTGTAAAGCCGCTTCAGCCGGGCGAAGGCTTCCTCGCTGCCGCGCACGTCGAAGAAGTCCTGCTCCTTCGCCAGCACGACGACCGGCCGCGGCGCGAGCGCGGCGAGGAAGTCGGCGTGGTCCAGGCCGTGGGCCAACACTTTCGGCGGGCACTGCTCCGTGTCGGCAGGCAACTCGTTCTCCAGGTTCCGGCGGAACGTCGTGACGAAGCAGCTCGGCGCGGCCATCGTCCACCGGTGCTCGACGCCGCACAGCCACGTCGTCATCGTGCCGCCGCCGGAGTTGCCGGTGATGCCGACGTGCTTCGGATCGACCTCCGGCCGGGTGAGCAAATAGTCCAGCGCCCGAATCCCGTCCCACGCCCGCCAACTGCCGAAGAACTCGCCGACGAGGAACTGCTGGTTCCCGGCGTGCAGGTGCTCGCCGACGCCGACGCGGGGCCGCGTCTTCGCGTCCAGGTGCGTGTACTGCAACCGCTCGCCCTGGCCGATGGGGTCGAAGATCAGCACGACGTACCCCTGCCGGGCCAAGCCCTGGGCGAACGCCTGGTACGCCTCGGCGGCCTTGCCGTTGGCCGAGTGGCCGCACGACCCGACGACGCCGGGGGCCGGCAGCTTCTTCCCCCTCGGCACGTACAGGTTCGCGGTGACGAGGAAGTTCGGTCGGCTCTCGAAGATGACTTTCTCGATGGTGTAGGCGTCGCGCTCGACCTTCCCGGTGACGCGGGGGTTCAGCGGCGTCTTCTCCGGGAACGGGCCGAAGCAGTCGGCGATCCGCTTCCGCACGTCGAGGACGTAAGCCTCGGTGTCGGCCTTCGTCTCGAGCGCGGCCTGTCGCTTCAGCCCCTCCAGCTCCGCGGCGCGGACCTTGTGGACGAAGTGTTCCTGCACCATCCGGGGGAAGCGGTTCAGCGGCTGGAGGGCGGCCGGCTGTTGGGCCGTCGCGCGGGCCGGCAGCACTCCGCCGAGCGTCGCGGCCCCGAGGAGGGCGAACCAGTCGCGGCGGGTGAGGTCGTGGGGCATGGGGGAACCTTGAGGGAGGATGCGAGAGGGCGTGAACGGCAGGCCGGTCGAGGCAGGATCAGGTTGCCGTCGCAGTGGCGAGCGTCGGGGCGTCAGCCCGACGTGGCTGGACGGAGGGGAAAACACCCCCACCGGTGCGTTGGGGCGATTGAGTTCGGGAAGCCACGTCGGGCTGACGCCCCGACGCTCGCCGTTGCGGTCGCGGGACGGCTTACGCCCGGCGGCGGGACTTCGGGCGGTCGTCGTCATCGTCGTCGTCGTCGTCCCGACGCGAGACGCGCCCGGCCTTCCCCTTGCCCTTCTTCGGCTTCGCCTTGAACGCGAAGCTGGCCCACACGATGCACCCGGCGACGAGGACGCCGACGGCGACGCCGAGGCCGATCATCACGACCAGCCGGTTGCCGTCGTCCGCCGGCGGGACGGCGGCGGGCTGCTCCGGGGCCGGCTGCTTCGGTTGCACGCGGGTCGGGGGGCGGTCGGCTTGCGGCGTGGGGGCCGGCGTCGGCGCGGGGGCCGGCTCGACCGGCGGCGTCACGGTCGCGGCCGGCGTCGGCACGGGGGCGGTCGGCGCGGCCGCGGCCTTCGGGTCGAACGCGGCCTTCCGCTTGTACGTCGCGACCACGTCGCCGCTCACCCCGAGCAGGCCCACCTCCTCCACGACGATCAGGTCCCACGACTTGCCGGCCGCGGACTGCCGGACCGTGCCCGTCACCCGGACGGCGACGTGCTGCTTGCGGAACGCGTCCGGGGCCGTGCCCGCTGCGAGGTGTTGGTCGATCACGAAGTCGATCAGGTCCGGCTTAATGTGCAGGCGGTCGAACGCCGCCAGGCTCGGCCCGTCGCCGTACCCGCCGTGGGACCCGGTCGTCAGGAGGTCCACCGTCACCCGCTCGCCGACCCGCCGGGCGGCCGACCGGTTCAGGTCGTTCAGGTCGATCTGGTCCCGCGGCGTGATCGCGCTCAACTTCGTCGCCACCGGCGGCAGCGTGGTCCCGTCCGGGCCCTTCAGCCCGGTCAGGCCGGCGTCGTTCGGCCGCGGGCGGATCGGCGGCAGGGCCGGCTGCGTCTCGAACGGGTTGGCCGGCTCCGCCCGTTGGCCGTCGGCGGACACCCACATCGGCCGGCCGCGGCGGGCCTTCCCGTCCGCGTCGGTCCAACTGTATTGGAACCAGACGTGCGCGTCGTCCGGGGCCGGCAGGAGGGTGGCCACCGTCCCCGCGGCCTTGTCGAGCGCCGGCGTCGCCGGCTTCACGCCCGGCTGCTTCGACATGTCGTCCGAGTCGTCCCCGGCCCACGGGGCGTCGCCGGGGGCGACCTGCGCCGTCACCTTCTTCAACCGGCCCTGCGTGTCGATGACCTTCGACTCCAGCCGGAGTTGCCGGGTCGCCCCCTCGACCCACTTCACGGTCGGGAACGTGAAGTGAACGTCCTGCACGACCCGGCGGACCTGGGCCGGCGGCACGGCGAACCCGATCCCCGCCCCCTTCACCGTGCGGACGGCGACGCCCACGAGCTTCCCCTGCTGCGTGACGACCGGCCCGCCGCTGTTGCCGGGGTTGAGCGCGCCGTTCAGCTGCACCGTGACGACCTCGCCCTTGTCGTTCGTCCGGTTGCTGGAGACGCTCGCCACGCCGATGGAGATTTCCGGGTTCTTCTCCGCCTCCGCGAGGAACTCGCCGAACGGGAACCCGCAGACGTACACCGGCGTCGTCTCCGGCAACTTGTCCGCCCCGTCGAGCGCGAGCGGGGCGGGGATCGGCTTGACGGCCTTCACCAGCAGTAGCGCCAGGTCGTCGGTCGCGTTCGTGAACAGCACGTCGGCCTTCGTTTCCCACTCCCCGGCGACGCCGCTGTTGAACACGACCTCGACGACCGGCCGGCGGTTCGGCAGGGCGAGGCCGAGGAGGTCGTCCGTCGGCGGGGAGACGACGTGCTCGTTCGTGACGACCAGGCCGTAATCCTTCGCCGCGTGGACGACGAACCCGGACCCGGACCCGTGCCGGTCGCCGAGGGACACCTTGACGAACACGGTCGCGGCCTTGATCTTGGCGAGCTGGTCGGCCGGCAGCGCCTGCGGCTGGGCGACGGCGGCAACGGGAACCAAGAGGGCGGCCGCGAGGGCGAGGAGCGCGCGAGGCATGGCAACACCCACGGGGAGGGAACAATGGCCGAGAGAGATGTTACCACGCCCCCGCGGCGGATGCCAGCGGCCGCCGCGGGTTTAAGCCGGTCCGCGGGCTTCCCGTTAAGATGGGGGCCGGGATGCGGTATAATCCGGGAGCCGTCCCGCCCGTACTCGATTCGAGAGTGCCTCCCGGTGGCCGATTCTCAACCGTTTTCCGCCCTGGTCGTGGACGACAACGCGGACGCCGCCGACAGCCTGGCGGCCGTCCTCGCCGCCAACGGGTTCCGGGCGGCGGCCGTGTACGCCCCGCTCGACGCCCTACGGCGGGTGGCCGAGGAGCCGTTCGACGCGGTCCTCCTGGACTTGAACATGCCCGGCATGGACGGGGCGGCCCTGGCCGCGACGATCGTGGCGCTGCCGGCCCCGCGGCGGCCGTTCCTGATCGCGGTGACGGCGTCGTCCGACCCGGCCGACCGGGCGCGGTGCCAGGCCGCCGGCGTGGACCTGTACCTCGTCAAGCCGGTGGACCCGGTGGCCGTCGCCGTCGCGCTCGGCCGCATCCAGCGGTTCCTCATCGCCGCGTCCCCCCCGACGGCCTACGACGACGGCCCGGCGTACCCGCTCCCGCGGCTGTGACCGCGGTATAATCCCCGCATGCCGCACACCGAACTCACGATGCAGGTCGCGCAGGTCGTCCCGGCGACGGAGGCCGAGGGGCCGGGCGTGCGGTTCGCCGTCTGGTTCCAAGGCTGCCCGCTCCGCTGCCCCGGCTGCTGCAACCCGGAGTTCCTCCCCTTCAAGGGCGGCGAGACGAAAACCCTCTCCGAAATGACCGCGTGGCTCGACCGCACGCCCGGCGTCGAGGGCATCACGCTCCTCGGCGGCGAGCCGTTCGCGCACGCGGAGGCCGGGGCCGCCCTCGCGTCCGCGGCACGGGACCGCAACCTGTCCGTCATGGTCTTCAGCGGCTTCACCATCGAGCAGCTGCGGGCGAACCCGGCCCCGGCCGTCGCGAACCTTCTGGCGATCACGGACATCCTGGTAGACGGCCCGTACCTCCGCGACCAGCCGGACACGGCCCGCCGGTGGGTCGGCTCGACGAACCAACGCATCCACTTCCTGACGGATCGTTACCGGGCCGACGACCCGTGCTGGCGGAAGCGGAACACGCTCGAAATCCGCGTCGAGAAAACGGGGGTCACCGTCAATGGTTTCCCGGCCGCGCAAGCGGTAGGATTATGGAAGGGATGGACCCGCAGGAAACCGACGCAGACCTCATGATCCTGGCCGAGCCACCGCCGCCGCCCCTCCCCCAAGGCCCCCGCGCGGTCTCGAAGTTCGAACACGACCTCCTCACGATCCTGCGGTTCCTCCTCGGCCGCGTCGCCCCGCAGCAGGCGCTGGCCCTCGTGACCGCGAAGCAGGACGCGCCGCCCTGCCTGTCGAAGAACTGCGTCCACCTGGTGAGGGACTCGCTCGCGAAGGGCGTCGTCCTGCACCTCACGCGGGTCGGCGGGTGGCGGGACGAGAAGTTCCTGGAGGGCGGTCAACCGGTCGGCGGCCGCATCTGGAACCGCGTGCCGCTGGACGGACGCCGGCTGATGTTCGGCCGGGCCACGCTCGACTTCCTGATCTGGCTGACGGCCGAGAAGGTCGATTCGGCCAACGACAAGTGGCTGTCCGTCGCGGACCTGACGCCGGCGGACGAACTCTTCCTCGCCCTCGCCCTGGAGCAGCTTCGCCCCGACGTCGGCGTGCGGAACGCCTTGAAGTTGCGGAACGCGTTCACGAATAATCCGTTCTGCTGGCTGTTCGCGCCGGCGGACGTGGCCGGCGACGCGGACGCGAACCCGCCGGACTTCGCGCCGCTGTTCGCCGGCCCACGGGCGGCGATGCTGGAGTGCCTGCAGCCGTGGCTGACCCGCCACTGGACGGCGACCGAGCGGGCGAAGCAGACCGTCACCGACTGGCGGGCGATGCAGCGGCAGGGCGGGGCGGAAGTCGCGATGCTGTCGGCGTTCCTCGCGGCCGCGGAGACGGCGAACCGGCCGGACCTGGCGCGGTTCGCGCTGCGGGCGCTGTCCCGCGTGCTGCACGGCCACACGCCGGACGCGACGTTCTGGACCGGCGGCCTGTCCGCCAACCCGCCGACGCGGCTGGCCGACCGCTTGGCGACGCAGCGGAACGCGCTGGCGTTCCCCCAACAAGCCGAGACGTTCGCCCGCTGGGACCGCCAGTCGCGGGCCATCGGCTACTTCGACGAGGGCTACGCCGCGAGCCAACTGTGGAAGGAAGAGTACGAGGCCGCGAACGGCCCGGACGTGATGATGAAATCGAAACGCGCCCTCGACCAGCTAGAACCCTTGAAGACATGAATGGCCACAGATGAACACAGAGAAAACAGATCAGAATGAAATCATGATTTGATTTCGGCTTTATCTGTGCTTTCTGTGTTCATCTGTGGCTAATTCCGAGGATCGACCATGAGCCGGGCGTACCGCGTCAGCGTGAAGGAGTCCGTCACCCGCGAGATCAAGGGGGCCGACGAGATTTCCACCAAGCTCGAACTGCTCGACATCCTCCCGCCGGAGGCGATGGGCGGCCTGCTCCGCGAGGAACTGAAGGCCCGCGGCTTCGCCGAGGACCCGGACGGCACGATGAGCCGCAAGGACGGCGACGTGACGGTGACCGTCGACCCGTGCGACGGCGAGGTCACGGTGAAGTCCGAACTCGGCAAGCAGGTCACGGAGAAGGGCCAGCGGGAGGGGTCGGCGTGGAACGACGCCGGCCCGTCGCGGCAGACGGTCGAGGACAACACCCGGCAGCAGTTGAAGAAAGACCTGGACAAGAAGATCGAGAAGGAGCAGGAGAAGCTGCAGAAGATCGCGACCGAGAAGCTGGAGAAGGAGCTGAACGACCTGCAGCCGGAGCTGAGCGAGATCGTGAACAAGGTGACGAAGGAAGCGCTGAAGCAGAAGGCCGCCCAGATGGGCACGATCCAGGAAATCAGCGAGGACCCGCAGACCGGGTCGATGACGATCAAGGTGGAAGTGTGAAGGCAGAGGTCAGAGGACAGAGATCAGAGGTCAGGAAAAGATCGACCGACGTTCTCGCCGCTGATCGCTGTTGATTTGTCTTTTCTGACCTCTGACCTCTGACCTCTGACCTCCGACCTCTGAACATGAGCCTATCCATCCTCGAGAAAGACCTCCCCGCCGCCCTCACGCCGGACCAGGCCGTGGAGGCCGCGTACGCGGCCGAACTCGCCGAGATCGCCGGGCAGCTCGTCCGCGGGCTGCCGTGCCTCGTCGAGTGCGACAAGGAACTCGCCCCGTACCTGTTCGTCAACGTCCGCAACCGGCTCAAGGACCGCGCCATCAAGTGCGTCTACCTCGACGGCCGGCCCCGCGAGGCGGACGCCGCCGCCGGCGGGCCGCCGATGGGCCTCATCGGCACGATGATCGGCCAACTCCGCGAGGCCGTCCGCGGCGCGGTCGAGCGGCGGGTCGTCGTGCTGCCGCACCTCGACCTGCTCACCACCAGCCAGGGCGGGCTGACGAGCGAGGCCCGCGAGGTCATCCCGCTCCTGTACGAGAACCCGGAACTCGTGTGGCTCGGGTTCAAGGACCCGTCGTTCCCGCTGCCGAAGGTGATCGAGAACCTGTTCCCGCACCGGGTCAGCATCCTCGGCATCGGCCGCACCCGGCTCCGCCACCTCGTCACGCAGAAGGAGGCCCGGAAGTTCGGCCGCACGTTCAACCCGTGGCAGCTCTACAAGTACCTGTCCGGGGTGAACGCGATCCGCGTCCGCAAGCTGCTCGGCACGCTGGAGGGCGAGGACTACCCGGCCGACCCGAAGGCGGCGTTCCGGCACCTCCGCAACGCGACGCTGACCGGCGCGATGGAGATTCCGAACATCGACCTGCAAACGGAGATCGGCGGGTACGACAAGGTGAAGAAGCGGCTCCGCGAGGAAGTGCTGGACGTGCTGGCGAAGCGGGACGCGGCAACGAACCCGGACGACGTGTCGCGGCTGGAGGAGCTGATCCCCCGCGGCATGATCTTCTGGGGCCCGCCGGGGACCGGGAAGACGTTCTTCGCGAAGGCCATCGCGACCGCCATCGGCGCGGCGATCCAGATCGTGTCCGGCCCGGAACTGAAGTCGAAGTGGGTCGGGGAATCGGAGGAAAATCTTCGGCAGATCTTCCACAAGGCCCGGCAGTCGGCGCCGTCGATCATCGTGTTCGACGAGTTGGACTCGTTCGCCACCGCCCGCGGGACGTACACCGGCAGCGGCGTCGAGCACAGCATGGTCAACCAACTCCTCACCGAGATGGACGGGTTCCACAAGGAGGAACTCGTGTTCGTCGTCGGCACGACGAACTTCGTCGAGTCGCTCGACCCGGCGCTCTTGCGGCCGGGGCGGTTCGAGTTCCACCTGCACATCCCGTATCCGGAGCCGCCGGACCGCCGGGAGATCGTCAAGATTTACAACGCGAAGATGCGGCTCGCCATGACCGAGGACGCCATCGACTACGCGGTGAAGCGGACCAACGATTTTGTCATCGGGGCGGCCGCCGGGACGCGGTACAGCGGCGACCACCTGAACGCCCTCTGCCGGTCGATCGCCCGGCTGCGGCTCCGCGAGGACCTCAAGGGCGACACGCAACCGGACCTCGTCGAGCGCGCCCTGACCGAGTGGGTCGAACGGCCGAAGATGACGAAGGCGGAAGAGAACGTGTTGGCGACGCACGAGGCAGGGCACGCGGTCGTGGCGATGTTCTGCGACCACGCCCCGCCGATCGAGCGGATCACCATCGCCAGCGAGATGCACTGGGCGTTCGGGTACGTCCGGTACGCCGACCCGGCCCACAAGTACATCCAGACGGTGAACACGTACCTGGACCTTATCTGCGTCGCCCTCGGCGCGCGGGAGGCGGAGCGGGCGTTCCTGAACGACCTCTCGCTCGGCGCGACCGGCGACCTGAACAGCGCCACGGCCATCGCCCGCGAACTCGTAGAGGTCCACGGCCTCGGCGGCGGGGAGTTGGCACAAGTGCAGTTCATGGACATGGACACCGGCCGCCGCCGGGCCGACCTGTCCGCCGCCACGCTCGCCGCCATCGACGCGAAGGTGGCGGAAATCCTGGAGCAACAGCGCGAGCGCGCGGCGAAGATCGTGACCGAGAACAAGAAGCTGATCGAAACGCTCCGCGACCTGCTGTTGGAGAAGAAGACGATTGACAGCAAGTCCCTCGGCCAACTGATGCCGGAGGCGAAGAACCTGAAGAAGCCCGCCGACAACGTGACCGAGAAGGAAGCCGTCGGGAAGACATAGGAATGGCCCGCAGATGACGCAGACCTCCGGACGCAGATAAATACCGGATCAAAACAAAGAAGGATTTTTGGTTTGATCCTCTTCATCTGCGTCGAAGTCTGCGTCATCTGCGGGCCAATCGAGGGACATCATGGCGCTCATGCAGATCATCCTGAAGCGGAACCCGGCGACCGGGAAGCAGAACATCTGGGTGAAGCTCGACAGCGACCCGGACGCGCTGCCGATCGAGCACGAGCAGTTGCACCGCAAGCTCGTCGAGAAGCTGATCGGGGCCGGCCTCGACCCGGACGACCTCGGCGAGATGATCGTCGAGCGGGAGGCGACGCCGAACCCGCCCGAGGCCCAGACGACGACCGAACCCGAACGCCAGAAGGCCGCGCAGGGCCGCTAAAATCCCACCATGATTCTCCTGTTCCCCAACCTCGACACGTTCCGGCTGGCGCTCACCGGCGGGATCGTGCCGCCGGACGTGGCGCTGTCGCCGGCGGCCGTCAGCCACGACGACGCGGGCCGCGTCTTCGTCGAGACGACCGGCAAGCTCACCAAGAAGGCGAAGGACGACCTCGACAAGCTCAAGGTCCTCGGCTCGAAGCGGCACGGCGGCGAGGTCGAGCAAGTCGCGTCGTGGCTGCAGGTGCTGCCGCTGACCGCCGACGCCGGGCCGCCGCAACTGGCGTCGCAGGCCCCGGTGCTGTTCGAGCTGTGGTCGCCGGACTTGCTGCCGACGGTCGTGGGCGAAATGCTCCGCCTCGGCAACGACCGCCAGAGCTACCGGATGCTCACCGAGGGCGACGAGACGCGCGTCCTCTTGCGCGTGATCGGCCCGCCGTACTACACGCTGCTCCGCGCCATCGACAAGCTCGCGGTCGGCAGCGGGACCGTCCGCGCGTACACGGAGCAGGCCCCGCGGGTGTGGGTCGAGATCGGGTTCACGCACCCGCTCGCCAAGCAGGTCAAGCCGGACGACGGGCAGATGCTCCTCGTGCGGTCGCCGCGGCACTGGCAGTACCTGCCGGACGCGGGGTTCCACGACGTTTACGAAATCCTGAACTTCACCCTGCCGAACACGCCGAGCGACTGGTCCGAAGGCGCGGCGAAGGGCCGGCTGACCGTCCCGCTGCGGTTGGCCGCCGGGAACGCCGCGGACCAGGCCGAGATGTGGGTGATCCGCAAGGACGGCCTCGGCCAACTGGAGGCGATGGTCCGCGACGCCGACGACCGACTGACGGAGCAGCTGCGGTTCGCCGTCGGCACGACCGAGAGCGGCGAGCAGTCCGTCGTCCTCGGCGTCGCGCCGTCGAAGAAGTCGTTGCCGGTGCTGGCGCTCGCGAACGCGGTCGCGTTCAAGTCGTACTGGCGGATCCCGAACCTGTTCCTGCCGGTCGGCACGCGGCTGCACCCGACCGTCCGCCGGGACGTGGTGACGAAGCTGCTCGCCGAGAACCGCGACCGCCGCGTGTGGCTGTTCCCCGGCCCGGACGGCAGCTTCGTCCCGGAGTCGATCTCGGAGAACGCCTTCCGCCCGCTGACCGACTGGGTCGAGTACGTCATCGACGCGAACGCGACCGACCTGCGGGAGTGGATCGCGTCCACCGAGTTCGACTTCGAGAGCTTCATCTGCACGGAAGGGCCGAAGCCGAAGCCGGACCGCGAGAAGCCGGAGCGGGAGAAGCGGCCGAAGGACGACGAGAAGGACGCGCCGGTGACGAAGCCGACGGCGACGCGGACCGGCGGCAAGAAGGCGACGACCGCGCAGTTCCAGCCGTTCGAGGCGGCCGAGGTCGCGGCGAAGCCGCCGAGCGAGTGGAAGATTCGGTGCGACCAACTCGAGCGGGAGTTCCGGGCGCTGGAGGGACCGCTCGACATGCCGGAGCGGCTGGCCCTGTGGCCGGAACTGGCGGTCGCGAACGCCGGGATGGGCGACGACCGCAAGGCCGAGGCCGCCGTGTGCTGGGTGAACAGCATGTGGGAGCAGCCCGCGCCGGCGGTTGAATTTGTCGGCGGCTGGGCGAGCACGGAGACGCCGGGCGTGCCGCCGTCGGCCGCGGAGTTCGACGCGCGGTTCGGCGTGAAGGGGCCGACGCCCAGCCAGGTGCGGGCGGCCGTGTCGCTATTCCTCGCCGCCGCGTACCAGCAGCCGCTCCCGGAATGGCTGCGGCCGCGGCTGCCGGCGGTCCAGAAATTCCTGGAGGAGCACGAAGCGAAGCTGCCGATCCGCGGCGTCTGGCTCGCCGCCGTCCGGCTCGCGCAGCTCGCCGGGGCCGACGTGCTGGGGTTGGCCCGCGTCCGCGACCGCCTCTTGAATCGCCTGCTGGAGAAAGGGCTGAGCGCCGAGCAGGACCTGCCGTCGTTCCTCCGGTTCGCCGGGTTGAAGAATTCGGAGCGGGTCCGGCTCGTCCGCGAGCGCGCCGTCGAGGTCCACCAGGCCGCCCGCAAGTGGGCCGAGGCGAGCCTCAAGCCCGCCGGCAGCGGGCAGACGCAGCAGGACTCGACCTGCACGCTCGCGTACCTCGACCTGCTGTTCGCGTTCGGCCTCGCCCGGCTCGGCGAGGTGACGCCGGCGCAGACGCTGCTCGACAACGCCCGCCGCACGCTCACGGCGCTCAAGCCGACCGAGACGAAGGGGATCGTCGCGAACTTCCTGTTCAAGGTGTTCAAGTTCCGCATCGACGACGCGCTGGCCGGCAAGCCGAACGCCGGGCTGCTCGCCCCGGACCTGCTCGACGAACTGGAAGCGATCAACAAGAAGGGCGGCACGACGGCGAACGACCCGCACAAGCTCGCCCACTACGTCATCAACCGGATGCGGCAGCAGTCCGAGATCGTCGAGCCGCAAGAGAAGAACGACCCCTACGCCGAGTGGATGAAGCACGGCGACGAGTTGAAGAAGGAACTGGCCGAGCTGCCGAAGCTCAAGGACGCGAACGTCCTCGGCAAGCGGATCCACGACCTGTTCAAGAACGGCGTGAAGGGCCGCGTGTCGAACGACACGAAGTTTACGGTCCTGCACGACGCCCTGCACCTGACGCCGCGGGTCGGGCACGACTTCGCCATCGACATGGTGAAACAGGTTCCGGCGGTCTTCAAGGAGATGACCGGCCCGGCCCCCGGCAACGACCTCGCGAAGAAGCAGGGCGAGCTGCTCGAACGCGCGATGTTCCTGGCGGCGCACTTCGACAAGACGGACCTCGTGCAGACGCTGGTGGACCAGTTCATCGCCTACGTCCACACGAAGCCGGACGAGCAGCGGTACGAGTTGGTGAACATCGTCGCCGGCCGCTGCCTCAAGAGCCTGCGGAAGGTCGGCCTGCGGGAAGAGATCGACAAGTTGCTGCGGCGGTTGCAGGACGAGATTCTGAAGGGCAAGACGCTGCCGCAGTTGAAAGCGCTGTACGCGACGAAGCCGGACGTGTGGGCCGACGCGCTGCAGACGATGCTCAACCTCGCGGCCGGGTGGCTGACGTTCGGCCTCTTGGAGCAGGCGACGCCAATCCTCGAAACGGCTCGGCAGGAGGTGCTGGGCGGCACGGCCAAGATGAGCGTACAGAAATTCACGAACGTCTGCCGGACCTACGTGGCGGCCGTCGGGCAAGGCCCGGCCGACGCCGGGATGCCGCGGCTGGCGGAGCTGTTCCAGAAGCTCGACCCGGCGAAGGTGACGAACACGTTCACGACCGCCCCGTACTACTCGCGGCTGCACCTGAACCTGATCGAGGAGGTCGTGCTGGCCATCGTCAGCGACGACTTCGCGCTCGGGCAGTCCGGCAAGCGATGGCTCGACGAGGACGAGCATTTGGTGCGAAGGCGCATCCACCGGGACATGAAGGAGTTGGTGAAGCGGACGGGGGTGTGAAAGGTCTCGTCCCGAGTCAGCGGTTCGGGACGAGAAGTATATAGCCGCCGGCTTGCCGGCGGGGTTTTGGAGTCGCAAAACCCCGCCGGCAAGCCGGCGGCTATATACGGTTTCGGGGTCACCACGAACCGATAGAATGTCCCACCTATGCCACCGAAAGCCGAACCCAACCTCGACGACCTGACCCTCGCGGACCTGCAGCCGGAGGCGGACGCCCTCCGCACGCGGATCAACCGGTTCCGCCAGTCGCTCGGCCGGTTCTTCGTCAACAAGCAAGAAATCCTCGACCTGATGGTCATCGCGGCCGTCGCCCAGGAGCCGCTGTTGCTCGTCGGGCCGCCGGGCACGGCGAAGTCGGACATCGTGCTGAAGTTCAAGGACGCCCTCGGCCTCGACGAGGGGGACTACTTCGAGTACATGCTGACGCGGTTCACCGAACCGAGCGAGATCATCGGCGCGATCGACATCAAGGAGCTCCGCGAAGGCCGCTACCTCCGCAAGAAGGAGGGCAAGCTGCCGACCGCGAAGCTCGTCTTCCTGGACGAAATCTTCAAGTCGAACTCGGCCATCCTCAACATCCTGCTCACCATCATCAACGAGAAGAAGTTCTACCAGGAGGGGAAGCCCGAGCCGGTCCCGCTGCGGGTGCTGTTCGCGGCGACGAACGAGATTCCCGAACAGGGCGAGCTGGCGGCGCTCAAGGACCGGTTCGTGCTGAAGGTGATGAGCCGGCCGGTGCAGGACACGCACTTCCCGGAGCTGATCGACGCCGGGCTGCGGGGCGAGGCGTACAAGGGCCTCAACCAGCGGCCGTGGGTCGAGGGGCACGCGACGCTCGACGACCTGCTGAAGGCGAACCGCTACCTGACGCACCTGTTCGCCCGCCGGTCGGCGGACAAGAACGGCGACGAGGTGACGGACCGGCAACTGTTCTTCCCGGACGACGTGTTCCGCGAGTTCCAGCGGCTGGTGAAGACGCTGATCCGCGAGGACCGCATCTTCATCAGCGACCGGAAGCTGGTGAAGCTGTACAAGCTGCTCCGCGTGCGGGCGTGGCTGTTCGGCGGCGGCACGGTCGGCCGGGACGATTTGCGATTGCTCGCGTACCTCGGCGAGACGCATCAGGAGATCGAGCAACTGCGGGAGAAGGTTCCGCAGTTGCTGGGGGACGTTTAGTTTTTGGGCGAAAGCCCCGGCACGGCCGTGCCGGGGCTTTCGCCCATGAAAACAGAGTTTGCAATCACATCCCCGATTCTCACCCGCCGCGGTCACGGCGTCAGCCGGTACTCGGGCGGGAACGTCGGCGTGCCGCCGGGCTGCGTGCAGACGTAGGCGGCCACGGCCGTCGCCCATGCGTTGATCGCGTCCAACCCTCGGCCGTGGGTTAGCCCCAGGGCCAACGCCGCCGTGAAGGCGTCCCCCGCGCCGACCGTGTCGGCAACGGCCACACTCACGCCGGGGGTTTCGCTCCGCCGGCCGTCCGCGGCCAGCAGCACCGCGCCGTTCGGCCCGCGGGTCAGTGCCGCGTACCGCAGGCCGTGGCGGGCCATCACCGCCCGCAGCACGTTCTCCGGCTCGCCACCCACGTTCAACAGGCCGGCCAGGATCGGCAGCTCCTCGTCGTTCAACTTCAGCACGTTCGCCAGCGCCAGGCTCTCGACGACGACCTCCGGCGTCCAGTACGGCGGTCGTAGGTTGATGTCGAGAATTCGCAGCGCGTCCGGGCGGGCGGCCGCCACGGCGGCGCGGATCGTGCGGCGGGATTCGTCCGCCCACTGGCCGAGCGTGCCGAAACAAACCACGTCCGCTTCACTTGCCGCAGTTCGTAGCGATTCGCCCCACGGGACGTGGTCCCA
This sequence comes from Limnoglobus sp., assembly GCF_059499385.1. Classification (NCBI taxonomy): domain Bacteria; kingdom Pseudomonadati; phylum Planctomycetota; class Planctomycetia; order Gemmatales; family Gemmataceae; genus Limnoglobus; species Limnoglobus sp. The sequence continues at coordinate 147,229 of NZ_JCABYM010000144.1, forward strand.
CGCCGGGTCCGGGATGAACTGGTAACTCGGCCGGCCGGCCGCATCGAGGCACACCAGCACCTGCCCGGTCGGCCGGTCCCGCGTGGCGACGAGGGCCGTGTCCACGCCGCGCTCGGCCAGCCGCTCGACCGCCCGCTGACCGAGGTCGTCGCCGCCGACGGCGCTCGCGAGTGCCACGCGGGCGAGCGGACCGCCGAGGCCGGCGCAGCCGCACGCGAAGTTCGCCGGCGCGCCGCCGAACTTCGCCCCGTCCGGGAACACGTCCCAAAGCACCTCGCCGAGCGCGAGGATCGACTTCGCGGCCATCACCGCACCCCGAGCTTCTGCTCGATCTGCTCCAGCGGCACGCCCTTCGTCTCCGGGACCATCGCCGCCACCCAGACGAGTTGCAGCACCATCATGAAGCAGAAGAACGCGAACACCGCCCCCGGCGCGAACGCGGACACCACGGCCGGGAAGAACGTCGTCAACAGGGCGGCGAAAATCCAGTGCGTGAAGCTGCCGAGCGCCTGCCCGGTCGCCCGGTGCTGGGTCGGGAAGATTTCCGAGATGAACACCCAGATGACCGCCCCCTGGCCGACGGCGTGTGCCGCGATGAACGCGAAGATGCAGTACGGGACGATCGCGAACGTCTCGGTGAAGAACGCCCACGCGCACAGGCCCAGCGACAGGATGTAGCCCACCGAGCCGATGTACAAGAGCGTCCGCCGGCCGAGCCGGTCGATGAGCCACAGGCCGAGGAACGTGAAGAGGAAGTTCGTGACGCCGATGCCGACGGACTGGAGCAGGGCCGCCTTCTCGCCGAGGCCGGTCAGCTCGAAGATCCGCGGCGCGAAGTACAGGATCGCGTTGATGCCGGAGAGCTGGTTGAAGAACGCGATCAGGAACGCGAGGAGGATCGGCGTCCGCAGCCGGGCCGTCCAGAACCCCTCGGCGGCCGTTTCGGCCTTCGCGGCCGTGCGGATTTCATCGGCGAGGCGGTCGAGTTCCTCCGGCGACAGGTCCGCGTTGACGAGTTTCAGGACGCGCAGCCCTTCCGCCTGCGTCTCCGGCCGGCCGAGCAGCCACCGCGGGCTTTCGGGGATGCCGAGGGCCATCACCGTGTAAGCGAGGGCCGGGATCGCGACGATGCCGAGCATCCACCGCCAGGCGTGCTCGCCGAGGCCGGCCAGCAGCGAGTTCGACAGGAAGGCGACGAGAATGCCGAACACGATGTTGAACTGGAACAGGCCGGTGAGCAGGCCGCGGTGCTTCGGCGGGGAAATCTCCGAGATGTACAGCGGGGCGGCGATGGTGCTGACGCCGATGCCCAGGCCGCCGACGAACCGGGCGGCCATGAGCTGGTACACGTCGGTGGCGACGCCGCACCAGACGGCCGAGACGAAGTAGAGCGCGCCGATGGCGAGGAGCGTCTTCTTGCGGCCGAGCCGGTCGGTCGGCCACCCGCCGACGAGCGACCCGACGACCGTGCCCCACAGGGCGGACCCCATCGCCAGCCCGTGCAGCGTGTCGCTGAGGCCCCACAGGGACTGGATCGTCTTCTCCGCCCCGGAGATGACGACGGTGTCGAACCCGAATAGGAACCCGGCGAGCGCCGACGTGAGCGCCCAGTAGAACAGGCGAGAGGTCATGACCGCCTCGGGGGAGGGGAGGGTTACTTCTTCGGCCAGATCGACCGCATCGGGTGGACGGTCAGCGAGACGGTCGCCGCCCCGCCGACGGCCGACACGCGGACGGCGTCGATCTCCTGGCCGCCGTCCTTGCGGGCCGCGGTGACGTAGGCCGCGCCGTCGTTGCCGACGAGTTCGAACATCGGCCGGTCCACCACGGCGCGGAGCCGCAGCTTCTTCTCCACGAGCGGCAGCGCGATCTCCTCCCGCTTCCCGTCCGGCAGCGGCGCGACCAGCTTCTGTGTCGCCACGTTGTAGGAAACCGCGTTCGTGCCGAACTCCAGCTTCAATTCCTTCACGTCGCCAGGCTCGACTTCCAGAACGATGTCCATCAGTTGACCGGGGGCCTTCACCGTCAGCGGCTTCTCGGCCGTCACGGTTTCACTTACCGTTTTGGCGTTCCCGCGGAGGGTTTCGATCTCCTTCACCGGCTCGGCGAACATGCGGACGCCGGCGGCCGTCGTCTTCAACTTCAGCTCGATGGGCAGGCTGAACGCCTGGTTGAACGGCATGTTCGGCATCTCGATTCGCGCCCAGCCGACCTGAATGACCCGGCCGCCCGGCGCGCGGTTGAAGCACTGCGGGGCGTAGAACGGCCCGTGGTGGACGCGGTGCTTGCCCTTGTGGTCCGGGGTGAACGTCTTGCCGTCGAACGTGCCGACGGCGTACCGCGCGTCCGCGGCGAACAGCACCCACTTCTTCTTCCCGGCGTCGCCGTCCACCGGCAACTCGAACAGCTCCGGGCACTCGAAGTAGTCCTCGACGTGGCCGGTCTTCTCCCACTTCTTCAGGTCCTTGCTGGAATAGAACTCGACGCAGTCCTTCTTGTCGATCTTCGTGTAGACGGCGACGACCCAGTGCTTGCCCGGCTCGTACCAGATGAGCTTCGGGTCGCGGCCCTCGCCCTTCCGCTTCGGGATGACCGGGTTCTCGGCGAGGTACTTCCACGTCCGCCCCTTGTCCGTGCTGACGGCGAGGCACTCGCCGGCCCCGGTGTCGGTGAACGGGGCGACCATCGCGCCCGCCCCCCAGCCGCCGCTGTTGTGCTCGTCGACGTGGGCACTGCCGCTGAAGCAGTGGCTCTTCGCCATCGTCCGCGGGTAGAGGGCGTAGGGCAACTCCTCCCAGTGGACGAGGTCCGTGCTGACGGCGTGGCCCCAGTACATGTTCCCCCACTGCGGGCCGAACGGGTTCGACTGCCAGAACAGGTGGTACTCGCCGTCGTGGTAGACCATCCCGTTCGGGTCGTTGTTCCAGCCCTTCAACTGGCTGAACCGCAGCTGCGGGCGGAGCGCCTCCTGGTACAGCGGCTGCGAGTAACGAACGGTCACGTCGTCCGACCCGACGATCGCGTCGACGGCCTTGCTGTCTTCGGCCACGTTCTTCGCGGTGACCTTCGCCGTTTTGCCGGCGAACGGGTGGACCTCCATGTGGGCCAGCCAGTCGGCCTTCCCCGCCGCGAGGTTGATGTCGAAGTCGTGGACGACCTTCCCCTCCACCTCGATGGTCATCCGCACGGGCTTCGCCGCGTTGCCGATCGGGAACAACAGGTACTTCGTCATGACAGCGATCTCGCGCGACCGGTCCACGAGCGGCGTGACCTTCGCCTCCGGGCCGGCCTTCGTGTCGCTCTGGACGACGTGATCGACGTTCACGTGCCCCCACCCGCCGGTCGCGGCGTCCACGATCTGAATCGTGACTTCCTTCCCCTTGAACTCTTTCACGTCCCAGTGGGCGGCGGCCAGCTCTTCGCTCCCGCCCGCCTTGTCGTTCGGCCCGACGGCGGTGCGGACGACCTTGCCGTCGCGGAGCAGGTTCATGCACGTCTTGCCGGGGAAGCCACCGCCGCCGATGAGGAAGTTGAGGTAGTCCCGCTCGACCTTGAACGGCGGGGACGTGAGCGTGCCGGTCGAGCCGTCGCCGCCGGCGTAGCTGTTCGCCAGCCCGGTCCCGCGGAACCCGGTCACCTTCATTTGGTTCGGCAGCGTCCCCTTCGCCGGCCGGTCGCCGAACGCCTTCCCCTCGACCTTCCAGTTGCCGTAGGTGTCCCCCTCGAAGTCGGCGACGACGAGGTCCGGCTCGGCGGCGCTGGCGGCCGCGGCCGACAATGCGAGGGCGGCGGCGAGGAAGAGGTGGCGCATGCGTCGTTCCCCAGGGGTCGGGCGTTCCGTTCTCGTACAGGTATTGGATTTCGCCGCGCGGAGGGAGGTGTGGGGTTCCGGCCGGAATGAAAGCATCCGCCCCCAAACGGTGGCATCCCGCCCGACAGGGGGACCGTTGGAACATGATTTGCCGTCATGTGGGGGGAAATTCATCACCCCGAGGTCCCGAAATGGCTACCACCCTCCTCGCCACGGCCGTCAAGTCGGTCGGGCCGTCCGACTCCCTCGCCGCCCGCGCGGTCGATCGGCTGCCGACGACGTTTACGAACGTCAGTTCCGTCGAGCGGTGGCTGTCGCTGGCCGCCGGCGGCGGGCTGCTCGCCTGCGGGTTCACCGGCCGCGGGCCGACGCCGCTGTCGATGCTCGCCGGCGGGTACTTGCTCTACCGCGCCGCCACCGGGCACTGCCCCGCATATCAAGCGATGCAGTTCAGCACCGCCGATTCGACCGCCCCGAACACGGCCGTCGCCGCCGGGCACGGGACGCGGGTGGACGCGTCGGTCGTCGTCAAGGCGACGGCGAAGGACGCCTACGAATTCTGGCGGGACTTCGAGAACCTGCCGCGGGTCATGACCCACCTCATCGACGTGGACACGACGACCGACGGGCGGTCGCGGTGGGCCGCCCGCGGGCCGCTCGGCACGCGGGTCGTGTGGGACGCGGAACTCGTCACCGACACGCCGGGCGAGGTGATCGCGTGGAAGTCGCTGGCCGGGTCGGACGTGGACACGGCCGGGTCGGTCCGCTTCCGCCCGATCCCTGGGAAGAAGGAAACGGAGGTGCGGGTGTCGCTGAAGTACGACCCGCCGCTCGGCAAGGTCGGCACGGCCGTCGCGAAGCTGTTCGGCGAGGAGCCGGGCCAGCAAGTCCGCGCGGACCTGGAGCGGTTCAAGCAGGTGATCGAGGCGAGCGACCGGGCGCGGGAGAAGAAAGAGTAACCGCCCGTGGAACCCGGAGCGGGAGCGACGGGGTGTTTCCGAGAGACGCCCCGTCGCTCCCGCTCCGGGTTCCGCCTTATCCCGCCCGGACTTCGCCGCCGAGGAGGGTGAGGATTTCGCCGTTGATGTAGCTGCTGTCCGCCTCGGACGCGAAGAACACGAACGCCGGGGCGACCTCCTCCGGCTGGCCCGGCCGCTTCAGCGGCGTGTCCGCCCCGTGCTTCGCCACCTTCTCGGCCGGCTTCGACACCGGTTGCAGCGGCGTCCAGATCGGGCCGGGGGCCACGCAGTTGACGCGGATGCCCCGCTCGATCAGGTTTTGTGCCAGCGACTTCGTGAACGCGTGGATCGCCCCCTTCGTGCTCGCGTAGTCCATCAGCGTCTTGTTCCCCTCCAGCCCGGTGATCGACCCGCAGTTCACGATCGCCCCGCCCTTCGGCAGGTGCGCAACGGCCGCCCGTGCCAGGTAGAAGTACGCGAAGATGTTCGTGCGGAACGTCGTCTCGATGTCCTCGTCCGTCAGCTCCTCCAGCCGCTCCCGCGTCTCCTGGTAGGCGGCGTTGTTCACCAGCACGTCCAGCCGGCCGAACGCCTTGACCGTCTCCTCGACCGCCCGCGTGCAGAACTTCGAGTCCTTCACGTCGCCGGGCAGGAGCAGGCACTTCTTCCCCTCCTTCTCGACGGCCGCCTTCGTCTGTTCCGCGTCCGACTGCTCGGCGGGCAGGTAGACGACGGCCACGTCCGCCCCCTCGCGGGCGTACAGGACGGCGACGGCCCGGCCGATGCCGGAGTCCCCGCCGGTGACGAGCGCGGCCTTCCCGGCCAGCTTCCCAGACCCCTTGTATAGGGGGGCCTGGTAACGGGGTTGCGGGTCCATCGCCGAGTCCAACCCCGGCTTCGGCTGCGTCTGCGGCGGGAGCGGGGACATCGGCTCGTTCTGCGTCTTCATGGGGGGTCTGCCTTCGATGAGGTGGAACCGCGGGACAGGGCAGGAACCGTGCCGGTCGCCCCGGCCGCCTCGGCCCACCGTTCTTTTTGTCATCGGGCCTCGTCCGGGCCGCTCCCGACAGTAGGCCCCGTCCCGTCGTCGCGCATGGCCGTTCCCGCCGCGGGACCGGGTGCGAATTCCGAGGCCCGGCGAGCGCACTCGCCGGGCCTCTCTCGTCATGCGACACGTCATCGGACCGCCGGGCGTCGCCGGGGGTCGTCGCCCTTACGGCCGGCTCGTGCCCGCGCCGGCCTTCCGCAGGACGACGCTGACGTGCGTTTTCATCTGCGGCCCCAGGGCGGTGATCCCGGCCGAGCCGCCCGGCCCCGTCCCGCCGGGCTGCGCGGCCGTCCCGCCGGCCGGCGGCGCGGGGGCGTCCGCCGGGGGCGTCGTGCCGGGGTTCGTGCCCGTGCCCGTGCCGGTCGCCGGGGCCGTCCGCGTGCCCGAGCCGCTCGGCTCGAACACGGAGATCGCCAGGAAGTCCGGCGTCAGCACGTACACGCCGCTCATCGCCCCGGCCGTGGTCGTGCGGGTCGCGTCCGTCGCGCGGTTCGCGTCGGTCCCGCCCGCGGGCGGCGGGGTGGTGGTCGCCGGCGGCGCGGTCCCGGTGGTTCCCGTCCCGCCGGGCGTGTCGAACTTCCCGTCCCCGTTCGCCTCGCGGACGGTCAGCCGCCCGTTGCCGCTGAAGTCGAGCCGCATCGCCCGCATCTTGTTCGGGCCGCCGGCCGCGGCGCTGTTGAACGTGACCGTGTTGCCCTTGATGCTGACCGTCATCTTGTCCGCCCCGTCCACCGCCGCGCCGGCGCGGGCGGCGCTCACCACCGTCCACTCGCCGTCGAGCGTCACCGGCTGGTCCGCCGCCCGGTTGGCCCGGTCCGGCTGCGTCTGCCCGGGGCGGTCCTGCGGGGCCGCCAGCGCGACGGCGGCCACCCCCGCGGCGGCGAGGACCCCGACGATTCGTGTTCGCATGTTCGTCTCCTCGGCCGGTGGGAAAGGTCGCGCCGCCGGCCCCGGCCCGCGCGGACGGCGGCCGGGGGTGGGTGCAGCGAAAGTGCCGAAGGGGAAGAATCGCCGGGCGACGCCGCAGAATCCCGACAACGGAGGGGTGAAATCGGAGGCCACGGTCCGAGTGGCGGCGGCCGGCGGGCAGCCCGACGCACATTCGGCGGTGGGGGAGTTGCGCGGGTCGTTGCCGGGGCGGGCCGCCACCGGCGTCATGTGCTAGACTTCCGCGGCGGCCCGTCACCCTCCCACCTGGGGCCGTTCTCCAACCCGCTGCGCCCGGCCGGGTTCGACCGAAATCTTCGAGAAATTTTCGACAGAGTTTGTCCCCGTCCGCGTACCCTTACGGTCAGGTTCGGAGCGAGACACCATGGCGGACCTCCACGCGTGCCCGACCGGGGACGACCTCCGGAAGCTGCTCACCGGGACCTACGCCGGGCCGGACCCGGACGCCACCCGCGAGCACGTCGTCGGCTGCCCGGATTGCACGTACCGGGCCGAGAGCCTGCTGAAGACCGACCCGCTCCTGGCCGACCTCCGGGCCGCCCACCGGGTCGGCGCGTCCGGGCCGGCCAAGACGCTCGTGGCCGAGTTGCTCCGCCGCGGCAAGCGGGGGCCGGCGGCCCCCGGCCCGGACACGTCGTTCCTCGGCCCGCCCGCCCCGGACACGCCGACCGACCTCGGCAGCCTCGACCGCTACCGGGTCGTCCAGTTGCTCGGCCACGGCGGCATGGGGATGGTCTTCCGCGCCATCGACCCGACGCTCCGGCGGACCGTGGCGCTCAAGGTCATCCTGCCGAAGTACGCGGGGAACGCCGGGCTGCGGCAGCGGTTCCTGGAGGAGGCGCGGGCGACGGCGGCCGTCCGGTCCCCGCACGTCGCCGAGGTGTACGACTGCGGCGTCTGGCAGGGCGTCCCGTTCCTGACGATGGAACTGCTCGCCGGGCAGACGCTCGACAAGCGGCCGCGGCCGATGCCGGCGGAGGCGGTCCGGCGGATCGCGTTCGGGATCGCGAAGGGGCTGTCGGACGCGCACCGGGCCGGGATGATCCACCGCGACCTGAAGCCCGGCAACATCCACCTCGGCACGGACGCCCGGACCGGCAAGCCGACGGTCAAGCTGATCGACTTCGGCCTCGCCCGCCCGGTCGAGCGGACGACGGAGGTGACGAAGGCCGGCGAGTTGCTCGGCACGCCGGCGTACATGTCCCCGGAGCAGGCCCGCGGCAAGCCGGTCGATAACCGGACCGACCTGTACTCGCTCGGCGTCATCCTGTTCCAACTGACGACCGGGAACTTGCCGTACGAAGGCGCGAGCGAGGGGGTCATGGCCATCCTGACGGAGCTGGCCACCCCGGACCCGCTGCCGGCCGTGCGGACCGTCGTGCCGGACCTGCCGGCGTACCTGGCGGACCTGATCGACCGGCTGCTCGCGAAGAAGGCGGCCGACCGCCCCGCGTCGGCGGACGAGGTCCTCGCCGTCCTGAAAGCCGGGCCGGCGTCCGCGGCGGAAGGTTCGGCGGCCGCAACGCCGGCGGTTTCGACGCCGTACCTCGCGGTGCCGGACGCCTCGCTCCCGTTCGCGCCCGAGTCCGTCACCGAATCCGTCCCGCCGGCGGCCGGCACGACCACGGCCGCCTACGTCCCCGCCCCCGCGTCGGTCCCGGCCGGCACGACCACGGCCCCCTACGTCCCGGCGGCCCCGGAAACGGTACCGGCCGCCCCCACGGCGCAGGAGGAGACGCTGCCGTTCCAGGACATCGCGGCGGCCCCGACGGCGGTTCCGGCCACGACCGTCCCGCCGACGGTCGCCGTCCCCCCGCCCCGGCCGCGGCCCGTCTGGCTGCTGCCGGCCGCGTGCGTCGGGCTGGTCGTCGGCGGGCTGCTCCTCGGGTTCGCGCTGGGCGCGTTCAAGGCCGGCCCGGCCCCGACGCCCGCCCCGGCCCCGGCGGTCGAGTTCGTCCTCGTGTTGCAGTTCCCGCCGACGAACCTGGAAGTGCTGATCGACGGCGAGGCCGCGAAGGTGGAGGCGGACGCGGACCCCGGCCGGGCGCGGGTCCGCGTCGCCCGCCGGTCGTTCGCGCTCAAGGTCCGGCGGGCCGGGGTGGTCGTGGCCGACGAGCGGGTGGAAATCCCGGCCGACCGCCGCGGCGCGGTCGCGTGGGTTCACAAGCCCGTCGAGCGGCCCGCCCCGCCGCCGCCGGTCGTGGAACCCGACCCGCGGCCGGCCCCCGGCCCGAGCCGGCCGTTCCCGAACCCGCGGCCGCCGATCGGCCGCACCCCGCCGCCGCCGGTCCCGCCGTTCGTCCCGCCGTCCCGGTCGCACGCCGTCGTCGGCGGGACGTGGGAACGCACCACCGACGAGCTGTTCTTGGCCAAGACCGGCCTCGACAAGACCTCCACGCTGCTGATGGGCGAGCCGGAGTGGACCGATTACGACTTCGCCCTGGAGTTCTTCCGGACCGGCCGGGCGAAGACGGAACTCGGCCTCTGCTTCCGCACGTCCGACGCGGAACGGTACGTCCTCAACCTCGCCTCCGCCGACAACAAGGGGGTCATGCTCGTCCACTGGAACGGGACGGCGCGATCGGAGGTCGCGAACGCCGGGTTCGTCGTGAAGCCGAACGCCTGGTACGCCGTCGTCGTCCGCGTCCGCGGCCCGCGGGTCGAGTTCCTGATCGCCGAAGCCGGCCGCGTCCCCCAACCCCTGCTCACGGCCACCGGCCTCGCCGTCGCCCGGGGGAACGTGGGCCTGCTCGCGTTCGAGTCGGGCTACCGGTTCCGCGACATCAAGGTCACGACGCCGACCGGGCAGGCGCTCTGGACCGGCCTGCCGGACGTGAGCCGCGTCGCCCGGCTGCCGGCCCACCTGGACTGGACGCCGTTCGTCCCGCCGGCCGGTCACAAGGCGATCCTGGACGACAACCTCGCGACCGACTGGATGACGGAACCGGCCGATTCCGGGCCCTGGGTCATGGTGAACAACGCCGCCGTCTCCGCGACCGCGGCCGACTTCCGGAAGCGGACGTACCTGCTGACCAAGAAGGACTACGCCGACTACCGGCTGCGGTTCGAGTTCTCCGGGGACGACTTCGCGTCGCACGGCGGGGTCGTCGTCCGCGGCGTCCCCGGCGAGCAGCTCAAGCACGCGACCGGGCAGCGGCTGCTCGACCACCCGCTCGTCCGGCTGACGTGCGGCCTGAAGTTCGACGACCCGAACGGCATGGGCCACTGGCTGGCGGACGACGGCCGGACCCCGGCCGGGCGGTTCGCGGCCGCCGCGACCGACCAGTGGCACCCGGTCGAGGTCGTCGTGGTCGGGGACGCCTGCACGGTCGAGCTGGACGGCCGGCTGTTGACCGAGATCAAGCTCGACCGCGCCGCCCGCGTGCCGCCCGGCTTCGCGGCGGGGCTGGCCCGGAAGGCCGGGCGGGTCGGGTTCCTCGTCTCCGGCGGGACGATGCAGTTCCGCAACGTCTCGGTGCAGGAGGTCGCCCGGCCGGACCCGGCCGTCGCGGCGAAGCCGCCCGCGCCGGCCCCGCCGCCCGCCCCGGTCGTGCCGCCGATGGCCGGCGACCCGTTCACGGAAGGCTCGACGTGGCGGGGCGTGAAGATCATCGACACCGGGACCGGGGCCGGCACGACCAGCTTCTACGAGCTGCGGATCGAGTCGCGGACCGGGAACGCCTTCGCCGGGGCGGTCGTGGACAAGGGGCCGGCCACGCGGGAGTTGGTCGTGACCGGCAAGGTGGGCGGCGGGAAGATCGAGTGGAAGGAGGCGGACCGCGACAAGCGGGACCACGCGACGACCGTGACCGGGGCGATCGCGGACGGGATGCTGACGCTCGACACGGCCGGGAGCTTCGGCCCGGCCGGCACGAACAAGGGGCGGGCGAAGCTGTGCCGCGACCGCGGGGCCGGGAACGTGTTCGACGACTTCTACCCGATCTTCAACGGCCGGAACATCGAGACGTGGTGGGAGCCGCACCCGGACCACCGGGACGGGTGGGCGGTGACGCCGACCGGCACGCTCGTCGGCCGCGGGAAGGGGCCGGCCCACCTGTACACGAAGCTCGACTTCGAGAACGTCCACGTCTGGTGCCGGGTGCGGGTGAACGACGGCGGGGACGCCGGCGTGCTGGCCCGGACGCCGTTCGGCCCCGGCCCCGGCGGCGTGCCGGAGGGGTACGAGGCGCAAGTCGCCACCAGCCGGGCGAAGGAACCGGCCGGCAGCCTGCTCCGGGTGGCGGAGGTGAAGGCCGTCGGTAGCGTCCCCGTGAAGGCGGACGAGTGGTTCGACCTGGAGCTGATCGTCCAGGGGAACCGGCAGACGGTCCGGGTGAACGGGAAGGAGACGGCCGACGTGCGGGACATCAAGCCGCTGTCGAAGGGGCGGATCGCGCTGCAGGCCCGCGACGCGAAAACGACGGTCGAGTTCGCGATGATCGCCGTCCGCGAGTTGAAGCCGTGACGCCGCCCGGCGATAATGCCTCTCGGTTTCGTCCCTCCCACCGAGAGCCGCTCATGCGATCCCTCCTCCTGCTCGCCTGCCTCACGTCGTTCGCGACAGCCGCCGACCGCGCGACCCCGCCGGTCGAGGAACTTCCCACCGACCCGAAGGCCGCGAAGGTCGTGTTCGTCGCCGGGTCGAATTACTTCAAGCCCGGCGAGCACGAGTACGTCGGCGGGTGCGCCGTGCTGATGGACCTCGTGCGGCAGACGCCGGGCGTCGCGCCGGTGCTGGCCCTCGACTGGCCGAAGAAGCCGGAGACGTTCGCCGGGGCGAAGGCGGTCGTGTTCCTCATCGACGGCGGCGACAAGCACCCGTTCCTGAAGGAGAACCGGTTCGAGCAAATCCAGAAGCTGCTCGACGGCGGCACCGGCCTCGTGCAACTGCATCAAGTGCCCGACTACCCGAAGGACTTCGGCGACCGGGCGCGGGCAATCTCCGGGGCTGCGTGGGAGAGCAAGTTCTCGCAGCGGGCGCACTGGGTCCACGAGTTCAAGGACTTCCCGGCGCACCCGATCTTTCACGGCGTGACGCCGTTCAAGATCGACGACGGCTGGCTGTGGAACCTACGGTTCGCGGAGGGCGCGAAGGGCGTCACGCCGCTGTTGCGGACGTGGAACCCGAAGGCGAAGGCGGCGAAGAAGGCGGACCTGGAAGACGTGGTGGCGTGGGCGTTCGAGCGGCCCGGCGGCGGGCGGACGTTCTCGTTCACCGGCGGCCACCTGCACGCGAGCTTCGCGGAGGAAGGCTACCGCCGGTTCCTGACGAACGGCATCCTGTGGGCCGCGGGCCAGGATGTCCCGGCGGCCGGGGCGAAGGTCGATCTCGACGCGGCGGCGCTGCCGACGTACCTGAAACCGGCCCCGGCGAAGAAGTGACATGGCGCTCACGCGACTTCAATGGGCGGCGGCGAATAGAGTGCTTGAGGTGTTCGAGAACGCCCGGCTCCGTCCGGGCATGTACTTCTGGCCGATGGAGCCCGAAAGTGTAACGAACTGGATCATCGGTATCGGGTGCGGGTTTCAAGCCGCCCAACAGGCACGCCCCGAATGGTACTCCCTCAACGTGATTCGCAAGTACCGGTTGAAAACCGGCGCACGCGGATTGAACGGCTTCATCGATCAACTGCGTGCCCGCGGCATGGCAGGCGAAGACATCGTTGATGTCTTGCTTGCCATCCAGATCGAAACCTGGCAAGAATGGATAGACGCCGACTCCGTTCCCCGGAAGCAATCGCGATGACTCCTTCCACCATCTCCCGCCGGTCCGCCCTCCGCATCGGCGGGGCGTCGCTGTTCGGCCTCACGTTCCCGCAGCTGCTCGCGGCGGCCGAGAAGCCGGCCCGCAAGGCCCGCGTCAAGTCGATCATCTTCCTCCACCAGTGGGGCGGGCCGGGGCAGCACGAGACGTTCGACCCCAAGCCGGACGCCCCAGACAACGTCCGCGGCTGGTTCGGCGCGCGGAAGACGAAAGTCCCCGGCGTCCTGTTCGGCGAGAAGCTGCCGACGCTCGCGGCGATGGCGGACAAGCTCACCGTCGTCCGCAACATGCAGCACGCCGTCGCGATGAAGAACCACAACTCGGCGGGCTACTACAGCCTCACCGGCGTGCCGCCGGCCGTGGACGACCAGCGGCTCCGCGACTCGCTCGAACTGTTCCCGGCGTTCGGCAGCGTCGTCAACAAGTTCCTCCCGTCCGAGAAGGGCGTGGCCGGGTTCGTCTCGTTCCCGCACGTCATCGCCGACGGGTCGGTCACGCCCGGCCAGCACGCCAGCTTCCTCGGCAAGACGCACGCCCCGCTGCTCGTGACCGAAGACCCGAACGCCGAGCGGTTCCGGCTGCCGGAACTGACGCTGCCGGACGGCCTGACGCCGGACCGCCTCGAGGACCGGCGGCAGGTGCTGGACCTGATCGACGCGCAGTCGGACCTGATGGAGAAGTCGCTGCTCGCGAAGGGGCTGGACGCGTCGTACCAGAAGGCCGTGGCGATGCTCACGTCCCCGGCGTTCAAGACGGCGTTCGACCTGACGAAGGAGCCGAAGGCGGTGCGAGAGAAGTACGGCCGCACGACCTACGGCCAGTCGTGCCTGCTCGCCCGGCGACTTGTGGAAGCGGGGGCGAAGTTCGTCAACGTCTACTTCGCCCGGAGCATCGGCGGGGCGAACGGCGGGTGGGACTACCACGGGTTCCGCGGCGAGAACGTCGTCGAGCGGCTGAACTTCCTACTGCCGATCACCGACCTGACGCTGCCGACGCTCATCAACGACCTGGAAGAACGCGGGCTGTTGGACACGACGCTGGTGGTGTGGGTCGGCGAGTTCGGGCGGACGCCGCGGATCAGCAGCAACGGCGGCCGCGACCACTGGCCGGCGTGCTACAACGCGGTGCTGGCCGGCGGCGGGGCGCGGAAGGGGTACGTCCACGGGGCGAGCGACAAGCTGGCGGCGCAGCCGACGGTCGGCCGGGTGACGCCGGAGGACCTCGCGGCGACGATGTTCGACGCGCTCGGCCTCGACCCGGACCTGGAAGTGCGGGACACGCAGAACCGGCCGCTGCCGATCAGCCGTGGCAAGCCGGTGAAAGAGTTGTTCGCGTAATCACGGCCGGTCGCGCGGCGGGGGCGGGCCTTTCCCGAACGGCGGCCGCGGGCCGAATCGCGGCGGCGGCAGCGGCCGGCCTTCCGGATCTAACCGCGGCGGCGGCAGCGGCCGGCCCTCCGGGTCGAACATCGGCCGGTGCTCCGGCGGCGGTCTCTCGTCTGGCTTCTCTTCCTTCTGTTCCGGCTCCGGCACTTTCGCGGCCGGTTCCACGTTCTCGACCGGCGCGGCCTTCTCCGCCGGCTTCGCCGGGTCCAGTGCCTTCAGCACGCCGTAGATCACGACCGCGACCACGGCCACCCCGACGACGCCCGCCGTGCCGATCAGCCAGCCGCTCGGCCCGGCCTTCCGCTTCTTCCGCTTGTACTTCGCCACCACCTCGGTCGGCACGTCCTCGACCACCTCGAAGCCGGGGTCGTCCGGTTGCACGACCGAAATCGCCTCGGCCGTGATGCGGACGGCCGCCTGCGCCCCGATCGCGCCCGTCGGCGTGCCGCCCGCGAGTTCGCGCTCGATCTGCCGTAGCTCCTTGATGACCGCCTCGCCGGACTCCGGCCGCGCCTTCGGGTCGCGGGCCAGCAGTCGGTGAATGAGGTCCGCCAGTTGCGGCGGCACCGCCGGGTTGCCCTCTAGCACCGGCCGCGGGTCCTCGGACACGAGTGCCGTCAGCGTGTCCATGACCGTCGCCCGGACGAACGGGGCCTGGCCGACGCACATCCGGTACAGCACCGCGCCGAGGCTGAACAGGTCGCTCCGGGCGTCCACGGCGTGGCCGCGGGCCTGCTCCGGACTCATGAACGCCGGCGTGCCCATGACGACGCCGGCCTCGGTGATCGAACTGCGGCGATCCTTGTCCGCCGGCTTCGCGATGCCGAAGTCGAGAATCTTCACCCGGCCGTTCGGCGACTCCAGCCAGACGTTCGCCGGCTTCACGTCCCGGTGGATCAACCCCTGCTTGTGCGCCGCCGCCAGCCCGGCCGCGATCTCGCGGGCGATCCGCACGACCTGAGGCACCGACGGTAGGCCCTTCTTCTCGAAGAACGCTTCGAGGGATAGTCCCTTCAACAGCGGCATCACAAGGAACGCCGCCCCGTGGTGGTCGCCGACGTGGTAGATGCTGACGACGTTGTCGTGCGACACCGACGCCGCGGACCGGGCCTCCCGCAAGAACCGCTCGCGGGCCTCCGGGTCGGCCGAGTACTCGGGCAGCAGCACCTTGATCGCGACGTTCCGCCGCAGTTGCGTGTCCCACCCCTGGTATACGACGCCCATGCCGCCGGACCCGAGCTTCTTCCGCGTCTCGTACTCGCCGATCCGCCCGTCCTCCGCCCGCGGCAACACGCCCGCCGGCTTTGGCGTCAGGTTCGCCGGCGTGGCCGCCCGCTGCACGACCGTCTGCGCGTTCGGCGAGCTGACCGGGACGGGCGACGGCGTGGCCGGCATCGTCGGCTGAGCGGGTCCGGGCTGTGGGCGGTTCGACATCAGGTTCAAAGCCTACATGCGGCCGCGGCCTCCTCGTCAGGAAACGCGGACCGCGACGGTGGGCGACTGAACGAACTGTAGAACATGCAATTCTTCCAGGCGCTCAAAGTAGTTGCGCCCTCGCCGCGATTCTCTCGTCGCAAACGAACATACAGGCCGTGCAGGTTGTGCGTTCCGTCGGGCCGGGCCGTGTACATTTTTCAATCGCACGACAGCGCGACCTTTCGGCCCGGCGGTTGCCCGGCGTACAGTTGAGACGGCAACGGCTGCCGTGGCCGAATCTCGACAACACCGGAGGATGTCATGACCCGTTTCACCCTCGCGATCCTTTCGTTCGCGCTCGCGACCACCGCGGCGACCGCCGCCCCGCCGCCGGGCCGCACCCTCGAAGACGCCGCCACCGTCCTCGACGAACTGGCCGCGATCCCGGCGAAGGGGCTGCCGCCGAAGCTGCTCGCGGACGCCCACGGCATCGCGATCGTGCCGCGGGTCGTGAAGGCCGGGTTCGTCGTCGCCGGCCGTGGCGGGCACGGTGTCGTCCTGGCGAAGGACAAGGACGGGAACTGGAGCGACCCGGTGTTCGTCAACCTCGGCGGCGGCAGCATCGGGTTCCAGGTCGGCGTCGAATCGACGGACGTGGTCCTCGTGTTCCGCACCCGCAAGGGCCTCGACCGGCTACTCGACGGCAAGAACAAGCTGACCCTCGGGGCGGACGCCTCCGTCGCCGCCGGGCCGGTCGGTCGGCAAGCGCAAGCGGCGACGGACGGGAAGCTCGAAGCCGAGATCGTCTCGTACTCCCGCAGCCGCGGGCTGTTCGCCGGGGTGTCGCTGGACGGCACGGTGCTGAACGCCGACGCCCGGACGAACGCCGCGTACCAGAAGGACCCGGCGGCCGAGGACAAGAAGCTCGCGGCGCTCAAGGGGAGGCTCCTGGAGCTGAGCGGGACGAAGGCCGAGAAGCCGGTCGTGGTCGAGCCTCCGGTCACGATCCCGGCCGTGCCGCCGTCGAAGAAGCCGTGAAGAATTCAGGGCCGGACAATTTGTCTTGTTCTGGACAGAATTTGTCCTTCTCCTGATTAACTGAGCGTAGGCGGGGGGGCTGCCGGACATAGAATGTTGGTTTGACGGGTGACGTGTGCCCGGCTCGTGCCGCCCGACACGTGCCGGGCGGCAGTCCGAGGGGCGGGTTGGCGGGGGTGGTATGCGTCAGCCATTCGACCGCAACATCCTCCTCGGTATCCTGCTTCTCGCCGTTCTCATCGTCGCCAACGCCGCCGGCTCGTTCGCCAACGTCCGCGCCCTGAATGCCAACGCGAAGCACGTCGAGCACACGTACCAAGTCTTGAACACGCTCGGGTCCGCCCTCACCGCCTCCCGCAACCTGCAGGTCGCCCTCCGCGGGTACGCCATGACCGGCGACGAGGAGCAGGTCAAACTGTTCGACCGGAGCGTGGACGAACTCCGCGACACGCTCGACCGGCTGAAGGTTCTGACCGCCGACAACCCCTCCCAGAACCGGCAGGTCGATCGGATGGAAGAGGAGTCGCGGACGGCCGTGGGCCTCTTCCGGGACACGATGCGGGTCCGGCGGGACGGCGGGCTGGCGGCGGTGCAGCGGTTCATTGAGGCGAACCGCGGGCGGCCGGCGTACCTGACGGCCTTCTGGAAAATCGCCGACGAGTTCGAGGCCGAGGAGAGGCGGCTGCTGGCGGCCCGCGACGGTTCCATGCGGGACAGCTACGCGAACGCCGTGCTGTTCGCCGTCGCGTCGGCCGCGTTCGGGCTGGTGGCCGTCGGCCTGTTCGTGTGGGCCTTGCGGCGGGAACTCGCGGCCCGCGGGCGGGCCGCCACGGCCGTCGAGGAGCAGCGGCAGTGGCTGCACACGACCCTCGCCAGTATCGGCGACGCGGTCATCGCCACGGACGCCGCCGGGCGGGTCACGTTCCTCAACGGCGTCGCCGAGCGGCTGACCGGGTGGCCGACGGCCGAGGCCCAGGGGAGGCCGCTCGCCGAGGTGTTCCGGATCGTCAACGAGACGACCCGCGAGCCGGTCGAGAACCCCGCCCTGCGGGCGCTCGAGACGGGCGTGATCGTCGGGCTGGCGAACCACACGCTCCTGATCGCCCGCGACGGGACGGAGCGGCCGATCGACGACTCCGCCGCCCCGATCCGCGGGGCCGGCGGGGCGGTCGGCGGGGCCGTCCTCGTGTTCCGCGACATCTCCGACCGGAAGCGGGACGAGGAGGTGCTCAAGGAGAGCGAGGGCCGCCACCGGTTCCTGGCGAAGCTGGCCGACGCGACCCAGCCGCTCTCCGACCCGGACCTGGTGATGACGACGACGGCCCGACTGCTCGGCGAGCACCTCGGGGCGAACCGGTGCGCCTACGCGGAAGTCGAGGGCGAGGCGGTCTTCAACATCACCGGGAACTACACGGCCGGGGCCGAGAGCATCGTCGGCCGGTGGCCGGTGGCCGCGTTCGGGCCGGAGGTCGTGCGGCGGATGCGGGCGAACGAGCCGTTCGTCCTGAACGACGCGGAGACGGAGCCGACCACCGGCGGCGACCTGACGGCGTACCGGGAGACGGCCATCGCCGCGGCCGTTTGCGTCCCGCTGCACAAGGACGGGAAGTTCGTGGCCGCCATGGCCGTCCACCAGGCGAAGCCGCGGGCGTGGACGCCGGCGGAGGTGGAACTCGTCCGCCAGGTCGTCGGCCGGTGCTGGGACGCGATCGAGCGGGCGCGGGCGCGGGCCGAGTCCGACCGGCTGCGGCGGGTCTACCACACGTCCCTCTCGACGACCCCGGACCTCGTGTACGTGTTCGACCGGAACCACCGGTTCACGTACGCGAACGAGGCGCTGCTGACGATGTGGGGCCGGACGTGGGACGAGGCCGTCGGCAAGACGTGCCTGGACCTCGGCTACCCGGACTGGCACGCGGCCCTGCACGACCGGGAGATCGACCTAGTCGTCGCGACGCGGCGGCCGGTCCGCGGCGAGGTCCCGTTCACCGGCACGCACGGCCGCCGCATCTACGACTACATCTTCGTCCCCGTCCTCGGCGACGACGGCGAGGTCGAGGCCATCGCCGGGACGACCCGCGACGTGACCGACCGGAAGGCGGCCGAGGACGCGGTCAAGGACGCCGACCGCCGCAAGGACGAGTTCCTCGCGCTGCTCGCGCACGAGCTCCGCAACCCGCTCGCCCCGCTCCGCAACGGCCTCCAGGTCGTACGGATGTCCCAGGACGCCGGCGTCCGGGAGCGGGCGCAGAACATCATGGACCGGCAGCTCGCCCACATGGTCCGGCTGATCGACGACCTGCTCGACATCTCGCGGGTCAACCGGCAGAAGTTCCACCTCCAGTTGGCGAAGGTCGCGCTCGCCGACGCCGTGACGAGCGCGGTGGAAGCCGCCCGGCCGCAGATCGACGCGGCCGGCCAGGAGCTGACCGTCCGGCTGCCGGACGAGCCGATCCCCCTCGACGCCGACCTGACGCGGCTGGCCCAGGTGTTCTCGAACCTGTTGGCGAACAGCGCCAAGTACACCCCCCGCGGCGGGCACGTCGAACTGGCCGCCCGGTTGGACGGCAACGAGGTCGTCGTCACCGTCCGGGACGACGGCATCGGCATCCCGCCGGAATCGCTGCCGACGATCTTCGGCATGTTCTCGCAGGTGGACCGCAGCCTGGAGCGGACGACCGGCGGCCTCGGCATCGGGCTGGCGCTCGTGAAGGCGTTCACCGAGATGCACGGCGGCACGGCCACGGCCGAAAGCGAGGGCGTCGGCCTCGGCAGCACGTTCACCGTCCGGTTACCCGTCGCCGCGACGGACGGGGGGCGGCCCGAGCCGGAACCGGCGGCCCCGGTCAACGCCCCGCCCCACCGCATCCTGGTGGTGGACGACAACCGCGACTCCGCGGAGTCCATGGCCGAAATGCTCCGGCTCCTCGGCCACGCGGTCACGTTGGCCCACGACGGGCTCGAGGCGGTCGAACGGGCGGAGGCGGACCGGCCGGACATCGTGCTCATGGACATCGGCATGCCCCGGCTGAACGGGTTCGACGCGACCCGCCGCATCCGCGAGCACCCGTGGGGGCAAGTGATGACGATCGTCGCGCTAACCGGGTGGGGCCAGGACGCGGACCGGGCGCGGTCGAAGGAGGCCGGGTGCGACGGCCACCTCGTCAAGCCGGTCGCCCTGCCGGACCTGGAGAAGATGTTCGCCGAGTTGGCCCGGCCGCGGGCGTCGTGACCGGCGGTCACGGCGTCGCCGCCGCGGCGCGGTCGGTCGTCGGTTCCGCGATCTCCGTCGCCGCCCCGCGGCCCTCCCGCCGGGTCAGGACCTGCGTGACCTCCGCCCCGAAGAACAGGATCAGCCCGGAGTAGTAAATCCACACGACGAGCACGACGATCGACCCGGCCGCCCCGAACGGCGACGCGACCCCGGCCCGGCCGAGGTAGAGGCCGATGAGGTACTTGCCGAGGGTGAACAGTACCGCCGTCACCGCCGCCCCGACCCACACGTCCCGCCACCGCAGCTCCACGTCCGGGAGGATTTTAAACATCATCGCGAACAGCGCCGTCACGATCACGAAGCTGAGGGCGACGTTCGCGAACTGCATCAGCCCGCCGAGGCCGGGGAACGCCCGCTCGAAGTACCCGCCCATCGCCGACAGGACGGTCGAGAGGACGAGGGACACGAGGAGCAGGAAGCCGACGCACAGGACCATGGCGAACGAAAGGAACCGGTCCACGACAATCCCGCGGATGCCGCGGCCGGGCTTCGGCTTCACCTCCCAGATCGTGTTCAGCGCG
Organism: Limnoglobus sp.; assembly: GCF_059499385.1. NCBI lineage: Bacteria > Pseudomonadati > Planctomycetota > Planctomycetia > Gemmatales > Gemmataceae > Limnoglobus > Limnoglobus sp. Next base: position 167,393 of record NZ_JCABYM010000144.1, read on the forward strand.
TCCTGCAGCTCGCCGAATACGCCGGACGCGCCGAACAGTAGTGTCACGACGCCGATGACCGTTGCGACGATCCCGGCGTTCGGCCGGTCGGCGTGTTCGAGCAACGTCTTGATCGCGTCCCCGCCGGCCGGCCCGACCATGTCCCGGAACTGGCCGACGATCTGCTCGCGGGCGGCCTCGTCGCCGAACGCGAACCCGGCGACGGCGACGGCGATGACGAGCAGCGGCGCGAGCGACAGGATCGTGTAGTAGGCCAGCGCGGCCGCCAGCCGCGGGGCCTTGTGCTCGACCCACTCGCCCCCGGCTTGCCGGACGACGTTCCACAACTCGCGCAGGTTCATCTCGACGTTCCTGGTGGCCCCGGTATCCCTCCGCTGACCGAGCAGGTTCGATGCCGGCGAATTCTCCCAATCCGCGGCCGGCCCAACGACCCGGCGCGAGAGTTGCGACGTTATGGCCGGGCGCGGCGTTGCCGCATTTCAGAACTCGCACCGGAGATAAGCCATGGCTGAGAAATACCAACGGAACGACGGGAAGAACGGGAAGGACCCGGAGAAGAGCGTGGACCTGCCGCCGTACGGCAGCCGGAACCCGGACCCGATCACGGACACGGCGGGGTCGCACCCGATCGAAACCGGCGTCGGCGCGGTCGTCGGCGGCGTGGCTAGCGGGCTGGCCGTCGGCGCGGCCGGCGGGCCGGTCGGGGCGGTCGTCGGCGCGATCATCGGCGGGACGGCGGCCGGCGGGCTGGCCGGCAAGGGCGTCGGCGAGTTGATCGACCCGACGACGGAAGACAACTGGATCCGCGAGTACCTGGACGAGCACCGCAGCGACAGCAAAATCGCCGAGGCCCACCGCGGCGCGGCGTACCGGTTCGGCGTACGGGCCGAGACGCGGTACCCGACCAGCCAGTTCGACTTCGTCGAGCCGCAGCTGGAGGCCGACTGGGACCAGCTCTACCCGGACGGCCCGGCGTGGAACGACGTGAAGGGGTTCGCCCGCGACGGGTTCGCCCGGTCCCGCGACTTGCGGAATCAGTTCCAGTAACCGACCCCTAGCCGCAAAAGAACCCCCGGCCGTGCCGGGGGTTCTTTGTTGCGCCCGGCACGTCGGTTGCCCGGTGTGTACGGCGTCGGGCGATTCCCGCCCGGCGACCCACGCGGAGGATTACCCATGTCGGATCAACGCGACAAGGGGCGGATGAATACCCACGACACCGGGGCCGCCCAGAGCCGGGCCCGCGACGACCTGCGGACGGCGACCAAGAAGTCGAAGCCGAACGAGAAGCGGGACGAGGACCGCGACCGCGAGGACGACAAGGAGAAGGACCGCGGCGACGAGAACGAGTGACAAAAAAACACCGGGCCGATGGCCCGGTGTTTCGCTTTACGGCTTTCGTTACTTTGCCTCGACCTTCACCTTGAAGTCCACGGTCGTAGCCGCGCCGGTCTCCGGCGTGCCGGTGATCTTGACGACGTGCTCGCCGACCGGCGCGGTCTTGTCCGCCTCGACCGTCACCGCCACGTCCGCCTTGTCCGAGCTGTTGACGGTCTTGTTGGCGAGATCGACCTTCAGCCCGGACGGGGCCGTCGCGTCGAGCTTCACGTTCTGCTTGAAGTTCGACCCGCGGTCGAGGGTGACCGTCACCGTCTCGCGGTCGCCCTGCTTCAGCGTCGTCGCCATCGCCGGGGCCTTCAGCTTGAACGAGTCGTTCGTCCCGGTGTGCCCGCCGGTCGAGCTGTTGTTGCACCCGGCGGAAACCAGCACGGCGGCGGCCACCAACCCGGTCGGTATCAATTTGAGCAGTCGCATGTTTAGTCTCCAGGTAAGAAGCGATCCCGGCCCGCGGGTACGCCGCGGACCGACGGGAGTGAAAACGCACCTGTCGTGCCACACCCCCCCGAATTCGCGCAGCCGTGGGCAGTTCATTTCCTGCCGGCGGGCCGGGCGGCGCAAGGCCGGCGAAATTCCTGCGGCCCGGCGTACCAGTCCGGTTTGGCACGGTGGGTGCGTGACGTTCGCCACGGTCCGGGGTCGCCCCGGCTGACCGGTTCCGTCGAGGAGGACTTTCACCATGCACGCGTCCAACACCGCATACGACACCGACACGCCGCTGCAAACGTGGGTCGGGGACGGCGAATCGTCGATGACGGAACAACTGCACAAGCACCTCGCGGACATGACCGAGCTGTGCGCGCAGGTGAAGGACGCCCGCGACGAGTGCGAGGACCGCGGCGAGGATTGGTGCGGGCTGTTCGACGAACTGATCCAAACGCTGGAACACCACCAGAGCATGATCGCCGGGCAGTTGTCGGAGATCCGCCAGACGGCCGCCGACGAGTTCTACGAGGACGCCACCTGCGTCCGGTAGTCGCGAACACACGCCATCAGGGGAGGACATTGTCATGAGGCTCACGGGTTTGGGGCTGCTGATCGTCGGCCTCGTCAGCGCGGCGTTTACGCTCGTCCAGGCCATGACCGCGCCGGTCACGTCGGAACCCGCGGTGAATACGGCCCGCGTCTTCCCGACCGTGCAACTGTTACTTTCCATCGTGGCCGCGGTCGCCGGCGTGCTGCTGCTCAACTTCGGGGGCAGTGGCGTCATCAAGACGAGAGACCCCGCCGTCCGGAACTGACCGATATGCGTTGAAACAGCGGCCCCGCCTCCGACCGGACGCGGGGCTTTTTCGTGCGCCCCGCGGGAATGCTCCCCCGGCGAATCGGCAGTCGGGTGCGCGGTTTGGGCGCGGCATTTGCCTGTTGTGACCCATTGGCTGATACCCAGTTTGGCCAACAGGAGCGGACCCCATGTCTGCCGTATCCCCGTTGCCGGATGCCCGGCCGATCCCGCCCGAAGCCGTCGTGCGGCCGCGGCGCATCTTGATCGTCGAACCGGACCCGGATGTCGGCCGGCAGTTGCAGCAACTGTTGGAACCCGACGCCCGGCTGCGGGTCGCCGTCACGTCGGACGGGACGGCCGTGTTACAAGACCTGGTCGCGCACAACACGAGCATCGTGATCGCGGACCTGCGGACGCCGGACATGGACGCGATGCGGCTGTTGCAAGAGATCAAGGACCGGAACCTGCCGGTGGCCGTGGTCGTGACCGCCGGGGCGAGCACGATCGACGAGGCCGTCCACGCGATGCAACTCGGGGCCATCGACTTCCTGACGAAGCCGGTGGACATCGACCACCTCCGCCGGGTCATCAACACCGCGCTGCGGGAGCGGGCGCTGCAGGACGAGCTGTCGTACCTGCGGGAGCAGTTGCAGACGCGGTACTCGTTCCAGAACATCCTGAGCAAGAACCCGCAGATGCACGCGATCTTCGAGCTGATCGCGAACCTGACGCACACGAACTCGACGGTGCTGATCGAGGGCGCGACCGGGACCGGCAAGGAGCAGATCGCCCGCGCCATCCACCAGGCGTCGCAGGCCCGGACCGGGCCGATGGTCGCGATCAACTGCGCCGCGCTGCCGGACAACCTGCTGGAGAGCGAGTTGTTCGGCCACGAGAAGGGGGCGTTCACCAGCGCCGTGGGCCAGCGGATCGGCCGGTTCGAGATGGCCCACGGCGGCACAATCTTTCTCGACGAGGTCGGCGACGTGCCGCCGTCGATGCAGGCAAAGCTGCTCCGCGTGCTCCAGGAGCGGCAGTTCGAGCGCGTCGGCGGCACGGAGAGCATCCAGGTTGACGTGCGGGTCATCGCGGCAACGAACAAGTCGCTGTTGAAGCTCGTGAAGAAGGGGACGTTCCGCGAGGACCTGTACTACCGCCTCGACGTGGTGAAGATCGACGTGCCGTCCTTGTGCGACCGGGCGGAGGACATCCCGCTGTTGGCAACGCACTTCTGCCAGAAGTACGCGCCGCCCGGCGAGCCGGCGAAGCGGATATCCCCGGCGGCGATGACGATGCTGCTCAACTACCGGTGGCCCGGCAACATTCGCGAGCTGGAGAACGTCATCGAGCGGGCGTGCGTGACCTCACAGGACCAGGTGATCCAGCCGGCGAACCTGCCGGCCGAACTGTCCGGCGGGGCGCTGCCGAAGCTACCGGTGGAGGTGAACATCGACCGGCCGCTGCCGGAACTGCTACGGCAGTCCACGATCGCGATCGAGCGGCAGTACATCCGGAAGGCGTTGAAGAAGGCCCGCGGGAACGTCGGCCGGTGCGCCGAGATTTGCGGCCTGTCGCGGCGGAGCATTACCGCGAAGTTGGCCGAGTACGAGCTGGACAAGAAGCAGTTCAAGCACGAGTAAATCAGTGGAACCCGGAGCGGCAGCGACGGGGTGTAGGATCGGTTCCCACACCCCGTCGCTACCGCTCCGGGTTCCACATTCGGTTACCGCTTCGGCCGGGCGTCCACCTTCAGCACCGTCATCTCCGGGTTCGTCTTCGTCGTCACGACCACGAAGTCGTCCTTCCGCAGGTCCTCGAGCTTCGCGCTCGACCCGTCGCGGGTCACCTTCGCGTCCGCCGGGACGAAGTGCGTGTGCTCCTCGTTCGTCGTCCCGCTCCGCATCGTCAGCGTGTTCGTGCCGACCTTCACGACCGTGCCGTCGTGCGACTTCTCGCCGATCGGCACCGCCTCCACGTTGTTGTTGTTCCGCGCTTCCATCGGCCGCGGCGTGTAGAAGGACTGCGAGGTCGTCGGCCCGGTCCCCTGCGTCGTCCGCGACTCGTACGGGCTGTAGATCGGGTACGGCGACGCGCACGGCACCGAGCCGCCGGTCGCGTACCCCGTCGTCGGAGTGTAGAAGGAGCTGGACGAGTACGTCGGGGTCGAGGGCCACGTCGTCGAGGGGTACGAGTTCGACCACGAGCCTTGGGGGTAGGTGTACGCGGACCCGGAGGTCGTGTACGGCATGCCGTGGACCCACCCGGTGTTGTACGAGTTGTCGTAGTACCCGCCGCCGTAGTACCCGCCCGGCGAGTAGGAGCTGCCGCCGGACCACGACGCCCCGCGGTCGCGGCCGCGGCCGCGGCCGAAGAGTCGGAACTGCGCGTCGGCCGTGTCCACGACGAACACGGACACCGCGAGGGCGGCCGTCATGGCGGTGAGGGAGCGATGTTGCATGAGAGTGCCTCCTGAGGGAGTCGGAACGGGCGGACGGGCGGCCGATCTCGGCCGCAAGTGATGTGCCGCCCCCGCCCGTTCCGCCTACGGCACGGCCGTGCGGCCCTGCATGAGCCGGAGGATGACCACCACGAGGATGATGACCAGCAGCAGGTGAATGATGTCCCCGCCGAACGGGGTGACGAACGCCCCGAACACCCAGAGCAGCAGCAGGATCAGGATGATCGTTTCAAGTGAATAGCGCGGCATGGCGGAATCTCAGGGAGGAAGGTGGGTCGAGCAATCGGATGCTTGGCAACTCGTGTGCCCGTCGAACCGATTCCGATTTCGGGCTTCGATGCAACGACGAGTCGAGACCTGTTGCCCGCCGCCCGTCGTCGTAGTGCGCGTCTTCGCGCAACCCGATGCGCAAACGAACCTGCGGTAACCCTTGCATTTCCAGCGGTTTTGCCCGTCCCGGCTTGGCACATCCGTTGCTCCCGGTGCTGCCACTCTCGTTGCCGGTCCCTGGGATTGAGACTTCGCATGGTCGCACACCTGCCTACGAATGAATCGTTGGTCGATGAACTGGGCCGGATGTTTTCGAGCGAGCACGTTCCGCTGCGACACAAGACGCAAATCGAGATCGGGGCCGTGGACGTGGCCCGCACCCTCAGCGGGACGTGGGGGCCGACGACGCGGCGGCCGGCCAGCGGCGAGTTGCTGAAGCGGGTCCGCGAGAACCACCAGGCGATCCTCGACGTGTACCGGGAGCTGACCGTCTCGACCGAGGGGGGCGAGCAGCCCAGCCCGGAGGCCGAGTGGCTGCTCGACAACTTCCACGTCATCGACGACGTGTTCCGCGAAGTCGTGACGCACCTGCCGCAGAAGTATTACAACGAGCTGCCCGTCCTCAGCGACGGCCCGCTGATCGGCCTGCCGCGGACGTACGCGTTCGCCGTCGCGGTGCTGGTGCATTCGGACAGCGCCGTCGCGGAGGTCAGCCTCCGCGAATACGTCCGCGACTACCAGCACTACACGCCACTGAGCATCGGCGAGCTGTGGGCGCTGCCGATCATGCTCCGGGTCGGGCTGCTGGAAAGCCTCGCCCGGCTCGCCCGGCAGCTCCGGGCGGCGCGGGCCGAGCGGGCGCTGGCACATCAGGTCGTCCACCGGGCCGCGGCCGGCGACGCCATCGAGCTTCCGGAGCGGCCGAGCGACGCCTACGTCGTCGGCGTGCTGCACGCCCTCCGCGAGCTGCACGAGGTCCGCGCCGACCTGGACGAGCAGGTCCGCGGCTGGCTGGCGCACCAGCACGGCGAGCCGGACGAGGTCCTCCGCCGGGACAACCAGCGGCAGGCCGGCAACCAAGTCTCCATCGGGAACGCCGTCACGAGCCTGCGGCTGCTCGAGGCGCTCGACTGGGCCGCTTTCTTCGAGGACTTGAGCCTGACGGAGCAGATGCTTCGGAGCGAGCCGACCGGCGCGTACCGGCGGCAGACGTTCGCCACCCGCGACGCGTACCGCACGGCCGTCGAGAAGCTGTCCCGCGGGTCTGGCGTCGCCGAGGTGGAGGTCGCCCGTCGCGCGATCAAGCTCGCCGCGGCCGGGACGACGCCGGCCACCGGCCACGTCGGGCACTACCTCGTGGGCGACGGCCGCCGCGAGCTGATCCAAGACATCCGCTACCGCCCCGCCTTCCGCGACCGCCTCCGGGCGTTCCTGCTCGAGAATCCGAACCTCAGCTACTTCGGCCTGATGGCCCTGTTCGTCGCGGCGTTCGTCGCCGTCGTAATGGCCGTCATGGACCCGCCGACGTGGCCGCTCGCGCTCGCCGTCGCCGCCGTCGCGTTCCTGCCGGCGACGGAGGTGGCGGTCGCGGTGTTGAACTTCGTCGTTTGCCGGCTGCTGCCGCCGCGGGTGCTGCCGCGGCTCGACTTCCGCGACGGCGTGCCGGACGACTGCGAGACGTTCGTGGTCATCCCGTCCATGCTGACGAGTCCCGCCAGCGCGAAGGGTTTGCTCGACCGGCTGGAACTCCACTACCTGGCGAACCCGGACCCGAACTTCGTGTTCGCAATCTTGACCGACTTCGCGGACGCGCCGAGCGAAACGATGCCGGACGACACCGCGTGCGTGCAGGCGGCGCTCGACGGCGTGCGGGCGCTGAACGAGAAGCACGCCGCGGGCGGGCCGCCGCGGTTCTTCGTCCTGCACCGCCGCCGGCAGTTCAACGCCGCCGAGGGCGTCTGGATGGGGTGGGAGCGGAAGCGCGGCAAGCTCCACGAGTTCAACCGCCTCGTCCGCGGCGCGACCGACACGAGCTACGCGACCTGTTCGAGCGACCCGGCGACACTTCCCCGCACGCGGTACGTGATGACGCTCGACAGCGACACCGTGCTGCCGCGGGACGCCCTCCGCGTCCTCGTCGGCACGCTGGCGCACCCGCTGAACCAGGCCCGGCTCTCGGCCGACGGCCGGCGGGTCGAGGGCGGGTACTCGATCCTCCAGCCGCGGGTCAGCTTCCTGTACAAGACCGGGTTCCGGTCGTTGTTCGCGCGGCTGTACGCGTACTCGGCCGGGATCGACCCGTACTCGGCGGCCGTGTCCGACACGTACATGGACCTGTACGGCCGCGGAACGTTCACCGGGAAGGGGCTGTACGACGTGGACGCGTTCGAGGCGACCGCCGGCCGCGCGTTCCCGGACAACCACGTCCTGAGCCACGACTTGATCGAGAGCACGTTCGCCCGGTGCGGCCTCGTCAGCGACGTGGAAGTGTTCGACGACTTCCCGGCCCGGTACGCCGCCTACTCCCGCCGCGAGCACCGCTGGGCGCGCGGCGACTGGCAGCTCCTGCCGTGGCTCACCCCACGGGTTCCGACGGCGCACGACGGCAAACTCCCGAACCCGCTGCCGCTGCTCGAACGGTGGAAGGTGGCGGACAACCTCCGCCGCACGCTCGTCCCGGCGGCGATGCTGCTCATGCTCGCGCTCGGCTGGACGGTCCTGCCCGGCGGCGCGTGGGCGTGGTCGCTCGTCGCGCTCGTGGTCGTGGCGACGCCGCTCGTGCTGCACGTCTTCGGCAGCTTCCTCGCGATCCCGGCGATCGGCGTCCGCCAGTCGTGGGTGAACGCGCGGGCCGGGCTGCTCTCGACGGTCGGCCAGGTCGCGCTCGGCGTCGCGTTCCTCGCGCACCAGGCGTGGTCGCTGCTCGATGCCATCGGCCGGACGCTGTGGCGGCTGTTCGTGTCGCGGCGGCACTTGCTGGAGTGGGAAACCGCCGCGACGACGGAGGCCCGCCTCGGCGCGGGCTTCCGGGTGTCCCTCCGGCAGATGTGGACGAGTCCCGTCATCGCCGTCGGACTGACGGTGCTTCTCGGCCTGTACGCCCCGGCCGCGCTGCCGGCGGCGGTCGCGTTCCTGCTCGCGTGGTTCTGTGCTCCGCTCGTCGCCTGGTTCGTCAGCCGCCCGACGCCCCAAGTGAGCGCGGAGCTGAGCGCCGAGGACCGCCGGTTCCTCCGCCGGTACGCGTGCAAGACGTGGGGCTTCTTCGAGCAGTTCGTCGGCGACGAGGACAACTGGCTGCCGCCGGACAACTACCAGGAAACGCCCGTCGAACTCGTCGCGCACCGCACGTCGCCGACGAACATGGGCCTGCTGCTCACGTCCACGCTCGCCGCCCACGACCTCGGCTACGTCACGCTGCCGGACCTCGTCGAGCGGCTCAAGAAGTCGTTCGCGACGTTCGACCGGCTGGAGCGGTTCCACGGCCACTTCCTGAACTGGTACGAGACGCACACGCTCGCCCCGCTGCCGCCGGCCTACGTGTCGAGCGTGGACAGCGGCAACCTCATGGGCTGCCTGCTGACGCTCGCGCAAGGGCTGGAGGAAAAGGCAAAGGGAACGATCCCGTCGCCGGTGGCGGTAGACGGGCTGCGCGACCGGTTGGAACTGTTGCGCGAACGGCTGGAGAAGAACGACGCCAACGGCCCGCTCGCGCAGGCGGCCGCGAAGCACCTCGCATCGCCGGCCGCCGACCTCACGGACTGGGCCGCGCGGCTCGATCAACTCGCGCTGGTCGCGGACCGCCTCACGACGAACCCCGACGCGACGACCCGCCTCTACGCCGAGCGGTTCGCCGCCGCCGTGCGGGAGCAGCGGGAAGAACTCGATGCCTTCTACCCGGACCGACTCGATTCGGCGAAGCCCGCGACGCTGGCGGAACTGGCCGCGAAGGACAGCGAGAGCTATGTCGCCCGGCTGGCCGAGGAGCTGCGCGAGCTGGCGGAGACGGCCCGGCGGTTCGTGGACGAGATGGACTTCTCGCTCGTGTTCAACCCGACCCGGCAACTGTTCGCTATCGGCTACCACGTCCCCCGGCAGGCGCTCGACACGGCCCACTACGACCTGCTCGCGTCCGAGTCGTGCATCACCAGCTTCCTCGCCGTCGCCCGCGGCGTCGCCCCGCGGAAGCACTGGTTCCGGCTCAGCCGGCCGTTCGTGAAGGTGGCCGACCGGACGGGGCTGATGTCGTGGAGCGGCACGATGTTCGAGTACCTCATGCCGCGGCTGTTCCTCCCCGTGCCGAAGGGGACGCTGCTCGACGCCACGTGGCAGGCGGCCGTCGCCCGGCAGATCGAGTACGGCCGCCAGACGCGGGTCCCGTGGGGCATCTCCGAGTCCGCGTACAACCTGACCGACCGCATCGGCCAGTACCAGTACCAGGCGTTCGGCGTCCCCGGCCTCGGGCTGAAGCGGGGCCTCGGCCGCGACCTCGTGGTCGCCCCATACGCGACCGTGCTGGCCGTCGGCGTGGCCACGCCGGAAGCGATCGCGAACATCCAACGGCTCGCGGACACCGGCGCGGAGGGGCCGTTCGGCCTGTATGAGGCCATCGACTACACCCCGGACCGGCTGCCGCGGGCGCAGCGGCAGCACGTCATCCGGTCGTACATGGCCCACCACCAGGGGATGTGCCTGCTCGCGCTCGACAACGTGCTGAACGCCGACATCATGCCCGCCCGCCTCGCCCGCGAGCCGATGGTGCGGGCGGTCGATCTCTTGCTGCAAGAGCGCGTCCCGCTGGACGCGCCGGTCGTACCGAACCGGACGCCGGAGGCGCTGCGGTCGAAGCCGCCGACGGCGACGGACGCGGTCAGCCGGCGGCTGACGACGCCGACGCCGCGGGAGCCGCGGGCGCACCTGCTGTCCAACGGCCGATACGGCCTGATGATGACCAGCTCCGGGTCCGGGTACAGCCGCCGCGGGGACCTCGCCGTCGCCCGCTGGCGGGCCGACGGCACGGCCGACGCCTGGGGGCAGTTCTGCTACGTCCGCGTGCTGGACACCGGCGAGGCGTGGTCCGCCGGCCACCAGCCCGTGTGCAAGCCGGCCGACGACTACGAGGCGATCTACTCGGTGGACAAGATCGAACTCCGGCGGCGGGACGGCGAGATCGAGACGCTGTTGGAAGTGGCGGTGTCGCCGGAGGCGGACGCGGAGGTTCGGCGCGTCACGGTCACGAACTTCACCGGCCACCCCCGCGACATCGAGTTCACCAGTTACGCGGAAGTCGTGCTCGCCCCGCACGCCGCGGACGTGGCGCACCCGGCGTTCCAGAAGCTGTTCGTGCAAACGAAGTGGTTGGACGACACGAAGGCCGTCGTCGCGATGCGGCGGCCGCGGGCGGCGGACCAGCCGCCGACGTGGGGCGTCCACGTCCTCGCGACGGAGGCGGAACTCCTCCAGCCGCCGACGTGCGAAACCGACCGCGCCCGGTTCGTCGGCCGCCGCGGGACGCTCGCGAACCCGGCGGCGCTCGCCGGCGACCTGTCCGGCACGACCGGCCCGGTCCTCGACCCGGTGTTCAGCATCCGCTGCCGGGTCCGCGTCCCGGCGACCGGCCGCGTCACCGTCTGCTTCACCACCGCTGTGGCGAACTCCGAGGAGGAGGCGGTCGCGGTCGCCCACCGGTTCCACGCGCCCGCGGCCGTGGACCGCACGTTCGAGCTGGCGTGGGCACACAGCCGCGTCGAGCTGAAGCACTTCAACACCAGCATCCGCGAGGCGCAGCTCTACCAGCGGCTCGCCGGGGTCATGTTGTTCCCAACGCCGGCGCTGAGGGCGTCCGCCGAGTGCCTGATGAACAACCACCAGGGGCAGAGCGGTCTCTGGCGGCACGGCATCTCCGGCGACCTGCCCGTCGTGCTGTTGCACCTGACCGAAGGGCCGCAGTCGATGGAGTTGCTGAAGCGGCTCCTGACGGCCCACTCGTACTGGCGGTCGAAGGGGCTGCTCACGGACCTTGTAATCCTGAACGAGATGCCGACCTCGTACCAGGACAGCTTGGCGGACGAGGTGATGGGCCTGATCCGGGCCGGCGAGGCGCGGGACCGGATCGACCGGCCGGGCGGCGTGTTCGTGCGGAAGACCGACCAGTTCTCGCCGCAGGACCGGGCGCTGTTGCAGTGCTGGGCGCGGGTCGCGCTCGACGGCCGCCGCGGGTCGCTCGAGGACCAGATCGGCCGCACCGTCCGCGCGCCGCGGCTACCCGCCGCGTTCGCCCCGACGGCGAAGCCGGGGGAATCGCGGCGGTGGGCCGAAACGCCGGGCGACTTGCAGTTCTTCAACGGCGTCGGCGGGTTCTCGGCCGACGGCCGCGAGTACGTGATCGTCCCGCGGGACGCGGCCCCGCCGATGCCGTGGGCGAACGTGATCGCGAACCCGGACTTCGGGTTCCTCGTCACCGACTCCGGCGGCGGGTACGCGTGGGCCGGGAACTGCCAGCTCAACCGGCTGACGCCGTGGGGCAACGACCCGGTGTCCGACGCGCCCGGCGAGGTGCTGTACGTCCGCGACGAGCAAACGGGCGAAGTCTGGACGCCGACGCCGCTGCCGGCCGGCGGGCACACGCTCGTGCGGCACGGGGCGGGGTACACCGTGTTCGCATCCCGGCAGGGGGAGATCGACCAGGAGCTGACCGTCTTCGTCCCGCCGACGGACCCGGTGAAGGTGAACCACCTTCGGCTGACGAACCGTGGTCCGCACCGGCGGAAGCTGAGGGTGACGTACTACGTCGAGTGGGTGCTCGGGACGAACCGCGACATCACGGCCCAGCAGGTGCTGACGGAGGTTCCCGCGGATTGGGGGGTCGTCCTCGCCCGCAACCCGGCGAAGGCCGTCGCGCCGCAGGCCACGGCGTTCGCGGCGGCGAACGTCCCGGCCACGTCCGTCACCGTGGACCGCACCGAGTTCCTCGGCCGGTGCGGGTCGGTTGCACGCCCGGCGGCCCTCTCGCGCGCATCACTGTCCGGGCAGACCGGGCCGACGCTCGACCCGTGTGCCGCGTTGCAGGTCGTCATCGAACTCGGGCCGGGCGACACCTACGTCTTCCTCGGCCTGCTCGGCGAGGCCCCGGACCTCGTGAAAGCGCGGGAACTGATCGCGTACTACCGCGACCCGAACCGCGCGGCCGAATCGCTCGCCGCGGTCCGGCGGCGGTGGGACGAGTTGCTCGACGCGGTGCAGGTCCGCACGCCGTCGGCGGCGCTGAACCTCTTGCTCAACCGGTGGCTGCTCTACCAGACGGTCAGCAGCCGGTTGTGGGGCCGGACCGGGTTCTACCAGTCCGGCGGGGCCTACGGGTTCCGCGACCAGTTGCAGGACGTGATGGCCCTCGTACACGCCGCGCCGAAGCTCACCCGCGAGCAACTGCTCCGGGCCGCGCGGCGGCAGTTCCCGGAGGGCGACGTGCAGCACTGGTGGCACCCGCCGGCCGGCAACGGCGTCCGCACCCGATTCAGCGACGACTTCCTCTGGCTGCCGCTCGTCGCCTGCCACTACGTCACGACGACCGGCGACGCGACCGTGCTGGACGAGGTCGTGCCGTTCCTCGACGCCCCGCTCTTGGAGGAGCACCAGGAGGAGTCGTACACGCAGCCCCGCGTCTCGGCGGAGACGGCGACGTTGTACGAGCACTGCGTCCGGTCGCTGGAGAATGGGTGGAAGCTCGGGGCACACGGGCTGCCGCTCATGGGCGTCGGCGACTGGAACGACGGGATGAACAAGGTCGGCGCGGGGGGCAAAGGGGAGAGCGTCTGGGTCGCGTGGTTCCAGGCGGTGTGCCTCGACGAGTTCGCGAAGTTGGCGGAATCGCGGCAGGACGCGGACCGCGCCCGCATCTGTCGCGAGCGGGCGAAGCACCTGATCGCGGCGGCGGAAGAGGCGTGGGACGGGAAGTGGTACCGCCGGGCGTACTTCGACGACGGCACGCCGCTCGGCTCGGCGGAGAACGACGAGTGCCGAATCGACTCGCTCGCGCAGTCGTGGGCCGTGATCGCCGGCGGCGACCGCGGCCGCGCGACGCGGGCCGTCGGCGAGGCGGTGCGGCAGCTCGTGCGGCCGGACGACGGCATCGTCCTGCTGTTCGACCCGCCGTTCGATTCCGGCAAGCTCCAGCCCGGCTACATCAAGGGCTACCTCCCCGGCACGCGGGAGAACGGCGGGCAGTACACGCACGCCGCGATCTGGCTGTTGCGCGCGGTCGCGCGGCTGCGCCAGGCCGACGCCGCGTGGCAACTCTGCGAGATGCTCAACCCGATCCTCGACGCCGACACGCCGGCGGACGTGGCGACGTACAAGGTGGAGCCGTACGTCGTCGCGGCGGACGTGTACGGCCGCCCGCCGCACGTCGGCCGCGGCGGGTGGACGTGGTACACCGGGTCCGCCGGGTGGCTGTACCAAGTCTTTCTCGAAGACATCCTCGGCGTCCGCCGCGTCGGCGACCGGCTCGCCTTCGCGCCGTGCGTGCCGGCCGCGTGGGCGGGGTTCGAGGTGCGGTACCGGTTCGGGTCGAGCGTGTACGAGATTCGGGTGGAGGGGCCGACCGGCTCGACGCGCGAGATCGAAGTCGATGGTCAACCCGTCGGCGGCGAACTGGTCCTACGGGATGACAACGGCACGCACCGGGTTGTGGTGCGCGGAAAATGATTCCACGGAAACGCCCCCACCCTTCCCTGGAATCATTGCAAAAGGCCGGAATCATTTTTGAGAAATGACGCAACTCGTTGACATGTGGCTATTTGTACAGATAGCGGCCGTCTGGAATCATTTCCCATCGACCGGACGAATCGGGCCGCGGGTCGAGACGGGAAGCGGCGTGCGCGTACTCGCCCCGCGCAACCGCGTGCGCGGCCGCGGGAAGGGCGATGCCGATCGCGGAAAAAGGGCCGCGTTCACGGTGCGGAACGCTTACACAGCCACTACGCGGCCAAACATTTCTCGGATTAGTTTCTCTTGATGGGATCAGACCGTTAGGACGAACCGCGCGTCGAAAAAAATGGCCGGGCCGATGGCACGCGACATGCCGCCGCCGGTGGCATGTCGATTGCTTGAGTACAGTGCCGGTTAACAACGAGGAGTTCCATCATGAAGATACATTCCGAATCATTACTTGCGCCACGAACCGCGGAGATTGAATACGACATCGACGAGGAAACGCTCATCGAGGATTGCCGCGGCGCGACCCGGCCGGTGGAACTCATCGAGCAGAAGTTGGTGGCGTCGATGCGGAGCGGGTCGCTGAACCTCAGCCACCTGCAAACGTTCACCCGGCCGCACGAGCGCTAACCGAGACGTGAATCGCTTCCCACCGACCCCGCTCGACATGAGCGGGGTCGTTTGCTTTACCCACCCGTCCGCCGCACCGAAATCAGCCCCTGGCCCGATTCCACGATCCGCCCGACGCGCACGGCCGGCACGCCCGCCGCGCGACACGCGCGGATCACGTCCTCGGCGACGGCCGCCGGGACCGCGGCGAGCAGCCCGCCGGAGGTCTGCGCGTCCGCGAGCAGCATTTGCTCGTCCGGCGTCACGTCGGAATCGAACGTCACCCAGTCGGCCAGGAACTTCGCGTTCGCCCGCGTGCCGCCGGGGACGATGCCGGCCGCCACGTACTCGCGGGCCGCCGGCAGCACCGGCACGGCCGCCGCCCACACTTCCGCGGTTACCCGACTGGCGCTCGTCATGTTCCGCAGGTGGCCGAGCAGCCCGAACCCGGTCACGTCCGTCAGGGCGTGGACCGCGTGGCCGGTCAGCACCTCGGCGGCCTTGCGGTTGAGCGTCGTCATCACGCGGATGGCGTCGGCGATCGCGCCGTGCGAGTCCTTGTCGTTCTTCGCGGCCGTCGAGATGATCCCCAGGCCGAGCGGCTTCGTGAGGATCAGCGCGTCGCCCGGCTTCGCCCCGGCGTTGCTCAGCACCTTGTCCGGGTGGATCGTGCCGACGACGGCGAGGCCGAAGATCGGCTCCTCGCTCTTGATCGTGTGCCCCCCGACGATGGCGATGCCGGCTTCCGCGGCGACCGCGCACGCCCCGGCGAGGATGTCGCCGAGGACGGCCGCCGGCAGCGCGTCCGGGAAGCCGACGATGCTGAGCGCGGACAGCGGCTTGCCGCCCATCGCGTACACGTCGCTGAGGGCGTTCGCGGCGGCCACCCGGCCGAAGTCGCGGGGGTCGTCCACGATCGGGGTGAAGAAGTCCGTCGTGAGGACGAGCGCGAGGTCGGGCGAGAGCTTGTACACGGCCGCGTCGTCGGCGGTGGAGCTGCCGACGAGGACGTTCGGGTCGGTGACCGGCGGCAGCAGGCCGAGCAGCGGCAGGAGGAAGCCGGGCGGGTGCTTGGCGGCACAGCCGGCCCGTTTCGCGAGTTTCGTGAGGCGGAGCGGCTCGCCGGTGAGCATCGGGGTGTCCTCGGAGGGTGTGGGGGAATTGTAGGCGGGGACGGGTTGTCGTGATGTGTTAGTCGGTCCGAGGCTTTGCGAGGCCGGACACGGTGGCCGCACCGTCGAAAACGACCACCGCGTTCCGCGACCCTCTTTACCCCGAAGGGGTGGCACATGTCAGCCCAGGGCAACGCCCTGGGTCCGACCGCCACCCAAATGCAACAAGCCCTGAAAGGGCGACACCCGAACCGGTCCCGAACCGGTGTCGCCCTTTCAGGGCTTGGTCGTTGGTGGAGACCAATACCCAGGGCGTTGCCCTGGGCTGACATGTTGTGGCCTTTCAGGCCGAAAACCCGCCGGCGTTGAACGGCGGACTCGTCGGACGGTTGCCGGCCCGCCGTCGGGCCTCGTCGCAAAACCCCTCGACCCGCCCTACTTCGCCATCCGCTTCAGGCTCGCGGCCGCGTCCTGGGTCAGCAGGCTCGCCGGGTCGCCGGCCGCCAGCTTCGCCAGCTCCGCCCGCGCCTCGGCGTTGCCGATTCGTTCCAGCACCTCCACCGCCCGCGCCTCCGTCGGGTTCGGCAGCACCGGCTTGACGATCGCCGCCAACAGCTTCTCGACCCGCTCCTTCGCCTCCGGCGACGGCGTCGTCTCCAGCGTCGCCCGCAGTTCCTTCTCCACCAGCTTGCCGAGCCGCTTCAGGTCCTTCATCGCCGCCTCGCGGGCGGCGAACGCGGGGGCGTCCAGGTCGGCGAGCAGCTTCGCGACGCCCTCCGCCGTCGGCCGCGCCGCCGCCGGGACCGGCTTCACGTGCTCGCGGACCAGCTTCACCGCCACGTCGGGGCGGTCGGTTAGCTCGCGGATCGCGGCCCACGCCTCCTTCGCCGACTTGCCGCCGAGCTTGTCCCACAACTGCGGCGGCTCGGTCGGGGCCGCCTCCCACGGCTTCTTCGCGTCGTTGCCGGTCGCGTCGAACAAGAGCACGGTCGAGTCCTGCCAGCCGACGGCCAGCGTGTTGCCGTCCGGGGAGAACGCGAGCGCCGAGATGCCGGCGTTGTTCGTCGGAATCTCGGCCCGGACTTCGCCGGACGCCCACTCGACGAGGCGGACGGTGAACCGGCTGATGCCCGCCGCCTGGTCCGACGGCGCGATCCCGGACACGGCGAACGTCCGGCCGGTCGGGTGGAACACCGGCGGCTGCGCCTGGCCGTTGGTGACCCCGGCCAGCGTGCGGACCAGCTTCCCGGTCGGCAGGTCCCACACGAGCAGCCGGCTCTGCTGGTCCAGCGACAGGACCGACCGGTTGTCCGGCGACGGGTGCAGGAACGGCGAGTGCGACCGCCCGGTCTGCCCGCCGGCGGCCAGCTTCGCCCCGGTCCGCAGGTCGAACGTCGTGAACTCGGTGGTCGCCTGCCCGGTCCGCTGCTCCTGGACGTTGCACATCACGCCGAAGTACGCCCCGTCCGGCGAGACGGCCGTGGCCATGCCGTTGACGTACCGGACGTTCTGGTCCACGTCCATCTTCAACTCGGCGAGCGTCTGCCCCGTCTCCGTGTCCCACGCGGCGGCGGAGAAGACGTACTTATTCCGCTGGTAGTATTGGCCCGCCGCGCCGACCCGCCGGCCGTCGGCGGACAGGGACGGCCGGGTGTTCGCCGACCCGCCGGCCGCGTTCGGGAAGAACAGCGTGAACTGCTCCTGCCCGGTCGCGAGATCGACGACCGCGACGCCGCCGTTGCCGCCTTGCAGGTAGATCGTCTGCGTGTCCGGCGAGAACGCCCCCTGGTAGACGTTCCAACTGTTGGTCCACCGGACGGCCCGGCCGGGGCGGCGGACGGGGAACGCCGCCGTCCCCCGCGCGGCGACGGGGATGCTCGTGTACCCGTAGGTCTCGACCTCCGCGCCGGTCGCGGCGTCCCACCGGACGACGCGGCCGTCCTGCCCGGCGGTGACGATCTGCTTGCCGTCGGCGGTGAACTGGATGTGGCTGACCGGCCCGAAGTGCCCCTCCTGCGGCGTCAGCACCTTGCCCGGCACGGTCCAGACCTGCATCGTCTGGTTGAACAGCCCGAACGCGACGGCCGGGCCGTCCGCCGGGAGGGCGACGGCCTCGACCGAGTTGGTCGGGGCGAACCCGGTCCCGAGCCGCTTGCCGGTGTCCGCCTCCCAGACTTGCACCGCCCCGTCCTGCGAACACGCGGCCAGCCGCTCGCCGTCCGCGGAGACGAAAATCTTCTGCCCGACGTTCGACCGGGTGATGTACTGCCGCAGCTTCTTCCCGGTGGCCACGTCCCACGCCTCGATCGGCCCGCCCTGGCCGCCGGTGTAGAGCGTCTTCCCGTCGCGGGAGAACTTCGCGGCCGTCACGGTCATGCCGCTCGTCCGCAGTTTGGCCAGCTCCTTCTTGCCGTCCACGTCCCAGAGTTCGACGATCGACGCCGTGTTCTCCTCGTTGTTCTTGACGTAGTACTGGCCGAAGGAGGCCAGCCTCTTGCCGTCGGCGGTGAGGACCGCCTGGATGTAGTTCGACTGCGCGACCTTCAACTCGGCGACGATGTCCCCCTTGTCGGTGTCGTAGACGTAGGCGTGGGACTGGTTCTCCTGCTGCGGGTAGCGGGTCCCGAACGCCATCCGCTTCCCGTCGCCGGACAGCGTGACCGTGCCGTCCGCGAGCGCCTCCATCCGCCGGGCGAGGCCGTTGTTGTTGTTCCGGTTCTGGAGCTTGGCCGTGATCTCGCCGGTCGCCGGGTTGACGACGCTGGCGGCGTTGTACGCGGCGATGACGAGCCGCTCGCCGGTCGGCGAGTAGCTCATGCCGTACCCGTACTGGAGTTGTTCCTTCAGCTTCACGGTCTTGACCGGCTTGCCGGTCTCGACGCCGATGAACACGAGCTTGTCCGGGGCGACGAACTGCACGATGGTCGAGCCGTCCGGGGCAAGGGTGGCGTGCCGGTTGTACCCCTCGACGCGGAACAGGGTGGACCCGAGCCGGAGCCTGGCCCCCGGCGGCAGGGGCGTGGCGTCGTCCTGCGCCGGCAAGGCGACGGGGATACTCAACAGGACGGCCGCGAGGAGGAAGCGCATGACGGACCCCGGAGAGGGCGAGCGGAGATGGGGTTATGGTAACGGATCGGCCGGCGGGTCGCCCGCGGCGTTACAGGATTGTGACGGCCCCGACTTCCGAAGTCCGGCTTCGACTTCGGAAGTCGATCCCGCGCAGGAGCGTTCGCGGAAATCGAGATACGCCGTC
>NZ_JCABYM010000145.1:0-13949 GCF_059499385.1 Limnoglobus sp.
CGTTCCCCCTCACCCTAACCCTCTCCCCCGCAAAGCCGGGGGAGAGGGGACCAAAGTTCCTACCCACCGCCTCGCCACCTCGGAGCCTCTAGTGTCTTCGACCACTCGAACTCTCGTCCTCGCCGTCGCCGCGATCGGGTTTCTGTTCGACACCTACGAACTGCTCATGTTCCCGGTCATCGGGGCGAACGCCATCGCCGACCTGATGAAGGTGTCGCCGCAGGACCAGGTCGTCCGCGAGTGGGCCGGCCGGATGCTCTGGATCGCGGCCCTCGCCGGCGGGGCGTGCGGCCTCGTCGGCGGGTGGCTGATCGACCGGCTCGGCCGCAAGACGATCATGGTCGCCAGCATCCTCATCTACTCGCTGTCGCCGGTCGCGGCCGCGTTCAGCACCGAACTCTGGCAGCTCGTCCTGTTCCGCTGCACGACGTTCATCGGCGTGTGCGTCGAACTTGTCGCGGCCGTGACGTGGCTGGCGGAACTGTTCACCGACAAGCGGACCCGCGAGATCGCCATCGGGTGGACGCTGGCGGCCGCGTCGCTCGGCGGCATCCTCGTGACCGAGGTGTACAACCTGATCGTCGAGTACCTGCGGGACAACCCGGCCGGCATCGCCGGGTTCCCGGTCGCCCCGGCCGCGTGGCGGTACACGCTGCTGACCGGCCTCGTGCCCGGCGCGCTGATCCTGTTCCTGCTGCCGTTCGTCCCGGAGTCGCAGGTGTGGAAGCAGAAGAAGCTCGACGGCACGTTGAAGCGGCCGCGCCTGGGCGAGCTGTTCACCCCGGCCCTCCGCCGGACGACGATCGTGACGACGATCCTGTCCGCGTGCGGGTACGCGGCCGCGTTCGGGGCGCTGCAACTGACGCCGCTGCAGATCGCGCCCGGCCTGCCGGACCTGGCGGCGCGGCAGGCCGAGGTCGGGAAGGCCGAGAAGGAGGCGAAGACGGACGACGAGAAGAAGGCCGCGGCCGCGAAGCGGAAGGAGTTGACCAACGACACGCAGGCCCGCCGCGGCGACATCCAGCGGTGGCAGGAGATCGGCGGCCTGACCGGGCGGATCCTGCTCGCGGTGTTCTTGACGATGATTCCCAGTCGGACGCTGATCCGCCTGTTCCTCGTGCCGGGGATCGTGCTGTTCCCGCTGACGTACCTGGTGCTGCGGGAGAACGACTACGTCATCTTCGCGGCCGCGATCTTCTTTTGCGGGCTGCTGACGGTCGCGCAGTTCAGCTACCTGAGCGAGTTCCTGCCGAAGGTGTTCCCGCTCCACCTGCGGGGGACCGGGGGGAGCTTCGCCACGAACGTCGGCGGCCGGATGATCGGTACGATGGCGGCCCTCCTGAACACGGAGTTCCTGTCGAAGCAGTTCGCCGGCACGCCGCCGGTCCAGGTGGCGACGGCCGCGGCGGTGATCGGCGGGGCGGTGTACCTGATCGCGTTCGCGGCCACGTTCTTCCTGCCGGAACCGAAGCACGAGACGACGTAGCCCCCGCGGAATCGAGCGCGGCGGGGTGGTCAACGCCCCGCCGCCCGCCGCGGTCGGCCTCGACACCCCTCCGCCCCTCCCGCTAAATTTTCCCGTCCCGCACCGACGCGCCGCCTTACTTCCGCCGGTTACCGGCGGGCGACACGGATCGTCGCCCTCGGAGGTTCACCCATGACCCCACGGACGGGCACGCTCGCTTGCCTCGCGGCCCGGCTCGATTTCGACCGCACCGACGCCGACCTGCTCGACGACTTCGTTCGCCATCGGGACGAGGCGGCGTTCGCCGCCGTCGTCCGGCGGCACGGCCGGGCCGTGTTCGGCGTCTGCCGGCGAATCCTCGGCAACGCCGCGGACGCGGACGACGCCGTGCAGGCCACGTTCCTCGTCCTCGCGAAGAAGGCCCACCGGGTCGCGTTCCGCGCGGACGTGTCCGCGTGGCTGTTCGCCGTGGCCGTGCGGGCCAGCCGGGAGTTGCTCCGCCGCCGCGCCCGGCGGCGGGAGGTCGCGAACGTGCCGGACGCGGGGGCGGCGCACGACTTCGACACCGAAGTCGGCCGCGTCGTGCTCGACGAGGTGGCGAAGCTGTCGGCCGCGTACCGGGCGGCGGTCGTGCTGTGCGAACTGGACGGCGTCAGCCGGCGGGACGCGGCCCGGCGGCTCGGCGTCGCGGAGGGCACGCTGTCCAGCCGCCTCGCCGCCGCCCGCAAGCAACTCGCCGTCCGGCTCACCGCCCGCGGCGTCGCGCCGGCCCTCGTGCCGTTCGCGGCCGGGCTGCCGGCGGCGCTGGCCGAGACTGTCATCGCGGTGTCAGTGGCCTCCGAAGTCCCGTCTTCCACCGTTTCGGAATTGATGGAGGTCCTCATGCGAACGGGCAGCCCGCTCGCGGCCGGGAAGGTTCTCGCCGCCGTCCTTATGCTCACCGTCGTCGTCGCCGCCGGTCGATCCGGGGATGACCCGAAGCCGTCCCCGATTCAACCCGCCGCCGCGAAGGTCGTCGTCGAGGCGAAGGAGCAAGGCCGACTCGCGCTGTTGTTCCGCGAGGAGGTGCGGTATCTGACGCCGACCGGGAAGGAGCTTCAGCGGATCGACTACGCGGCCGCGAAGAAGCTGGACACGAACTTGCACACCGGCAGCGTCACCATCGGCGGCGGCAAAGGACTTGTGGAAGTGCAACGATACCTCCCGTCCTGCGGCCGCACCGGGCCGGGCGGCGCGGTCCCGCTCGCGTCGACGAACGGGATGAAGTTGCTCTCGCCCGGCGCGTCACCGGCCGTGAGGGCCGTGGCGGCGAACGAGGACACGGAGCCGGTCGTCGGGTGGGAGGCGGACGGCCGGCACTTCGTCACCTGCGCCGCCGAGATGAGCGCCGTCTGGGGCTTCACCGGGTACAAGGCGTTCCGCGTGAACGCCGCCACCGGTAAGCGCGAGCAGCTGCCGTTCGGCCCGGAGCACGAGGTCATCGACGTGTCGGCGGACGGCGCGGTGTTCCTGACGTACCGCCATCGGCCGCGGGCGTTCGGCCTGCCGGGGTTCTCGACGGACGGGATCGCGCTCTGCATTCTCGACCGCGCGGGAAAGAACCGACACGAGCCGTTTGAAGACGTTAAAGACCGCGAGTCTCGGGGACACCGCGTTTCGCCCGATGGGAAACGGACGGCTCAAATCACGGCACTAAAGAATCAGCCGACCGACCCGTCGCCGTTGACGATCACTGAGTTCTTTCCCGAGAAGGACCGGCTCGGTTCGGAAACTCGAGTCGTCTACTTCAAACTCGCCGACGGCCCGGTCGAGTGCCAGGCCGTCGCGTGGTCGCCGGACGGGAGGCAAATCGCCTCGTGCTGGCGGCCGCTGAGCTGGACGGACAAGCAGACGTGGCACGTCGTGGTGTGCGACCCGGCCGGCCGGAACATGAGGACGGTCGCGACGTTTGAGAGCAAAGGTGACGAGCAACTGCGGTCCGTCGATTGGTGGTGAGGCTTCAATTGTAGGGCGGGTCAAGGCTTTGCGCCGACCCGCCGTCGCCTCGTGTGCCCCGGCGGGTCGGCGCAAAGCCTTGACCCGCCCTACAAATCATTGGCACTACTTTCGGCTGTCACCCCATCAGGTAGCCGCGGAGCTTCACGAACAGCTCGTTGCACCGCTGCCGCCACGCCTCGTCGGCGAGGAGGCTGGCGTGCTGCGGGCGGAACAGGACGTGGACCGCCAACCGGTTCGGCTCCCGGTGCGGGCTGACCTGCCGCATGTGCAGCGCCACCTCGACCGGGCCGTCCGACTTCTTCCCCAGGCCCAGCCACCCGAACTTCCCGTTCGCCGCCTTCACCCCGACCTTCTCCAGCCGGACGCGGACGAACCCCGGCTGGTTCTCCAGCACCTCGCCGCCGGTGTCGGTCACGAACCCGCGGAGCTTCATCACCGCGACCGACTCCGGCATCCACGCGTCGAGCTGAAACGGCAGCGTGCCGAGCGTCACGATCGGCTCGAACACCGGGGTGGGAGCCGGCGGCCGCGCCGCGGCCGGCCGCGGGGCCGCGGCCGGCGTGTTCGTCATCGGGATCGTGGACGGGGCCAACGACACGGCCGGCGGCGGCGTGAGGTGCCGCACGTCCGCCTGGGCCTGGGCCACCGCCGCCGGCGCGATCGTCGTCGCCACCAGCGCGATCGGGTTCTCGTCCGTCCCGTCCAGCGGCGGCGTCTTCGCGACCGGGTGGAACCCGGTGTCCGACACCGGGCCGCCGCCGGACACCGCCTTCGCGTAGGCGTCGGCCAGTTCCCGCGCCGTCTGCGGCCGCTTCGCCGGGTCCTTCGCCAGGCACCACCGGATGACCTCCTCGACCGCCCGCGGGGCGATCTTGCCGAGGCCGAGTTCGGAGAACTTCGGCGGGTCCTCCGTCGCGTGGGCGAGGAGCACGTCCATGCTCGTCGCCCCCTGGAACGGCAGCCGGCCGGTGAGCAATTCAAAGAGCATGACGCCGACCGAGTACAGGTCGCCGCGGTGGTCCATCATCTCGCCGCGGACTTGTTCGGGGGCGATGTACCCCGGCGTGCCGACGGCGAAGTCCACGGCCGTGTCCGTCACTTGCTTCAGGTGGCCGTCGTCGATGAGCTTCGCGAGGCCGAAGTCCATGACCTTCACCCGCTCCTTCGGGGTGTCCGGCTCGGAGATCATGATGTTGGCCGGCTTCAGGTCGCGGTGGATGATCCCCTGCTCGTGCGCGGCCTGGAGCACGTCGCACAGCTGGGAGACGACCCGCGACACGCGGCCGAACGAGAGGCGGTGGTTCTTCTGGAGGAGCGCTTCGAGGTTGATCCCCTTGACGTACTCCATGACGATGCACGACCCGTACTCGTCCGACGCGCTCGCGTCGTAGAGCGTGACGGCGTTTGGGTGCGTGAACCGGGCCATCACGAGCGTTTCCCGTTGGAACCGCTCGCGGAATTTCGGGTCGCTGGCGACGTGGTCGTGCATGATCTTCACGACGACCGTGCGGTTCAGGTCGGTCTGCCGGGCGAGGTAGACCTTGCCCATCCCGCCCTCGCCGAGCAGTTTCTGCGTCTCGTAGCGTCCGAGGTAAGTCCGTCCAATCATGTATTCCTCATCCGCTCTCGGGCCAAGCTGCGGTTGACGCGAGTTTAGGTCGAAAATTCCGGGAACGCCAATCGTGAGAGGGGGTTAACGATTAACGAGCGGCGTAAGAATCAGGCCGCGGCGCACGTTTCGGCGGCGTGCGCGAAATCGCCGCCGGGTGTTTCCGGGAGGGGACGTTGGGTGGGTGAGAGATTCCCCGCGGATGAACATCCGCGGGGGCGGCCACGGGGCGGACCCCGTAAACTGTCCTCGTTCCAACCGTCACTCCGCCTTGACCGGCTTTTCGATATACCGTATGACCCCCCATCGCGACCCGATCCACCGGCCGGTCCTGCTGCCCGAGGTGCTGGCGCACCTCGACCCGCGACCCGGCCAGACGTGGGTGGACGCCACCCTCGGCGTCGGCGGGCACAGCGCCGCCGTCGCGAACCGGCTGCTGCCCGGCGGCCGGCTGGTCGCGCTCGACCAGGACGCGACGATGATCGAACTCGCCCGGCCGCGGCTGGCCGGGCTGCCGGTGACGTTCGCGAACGCGAACTTCGACCAGCTGAAGGACGTGCTCGCCAACCTCGGCGTCGGCCCGGTGGACGGCGTCCTCGCGGACCTCGGGTTCTGCTCCGACCAGGTGGACGACCCGGCCCGCGGGTTCAGCTTCCAGCAGGACGGGCCGCTCGACATGCGGCTGGACGCGGCCGGCGGGGCGACGGCCGCCGACCTCGTGAACACGCTGAGCGAGCCGGCCCTCGCGGATTTGATCTTCGAGTACGGCGAGGAGCGGCACAGCCGGAAGATCGCGCGGAAGGTCGTGGAGCGGCGGAAAACGATGCCGTTCGCGACGACGGCGGACCTGGCGGACGTGGTGAAGCACAGCGTCCCGTGGGGGCCGGACACCCGGCGGATCCACCCGGCGACGCGGACGTTCCAGGCCCTGCGGATCGCGGTGAACGACGAACTCGGGGCGCTCGACCGGCTGCTGGCGGCGCTGCCGGGGATCGTGCGGCCGGGCGGCCGGGTCGGGATCATCAGCTTCCACTCGCTGGAGGACCGGCGGGTGAAGCATGCGTTCCGGGACCGGCCGGAGTGGGAGCCGATCACGAAGAAGCCGGTGGAGGCGACCGACGCGGAGGCGGCGGCGAACCCGCGGGCGCGGAGCGCGAAGCTGCGGGTGGCCCGGCGGACATAGTAGTAGGCACACTCCGTGTGCCGTCTCCTTCCGGCCGCGGGGTGTTCGTCCGGGTCGCTGCGACCGACAGGAGACGGCACACGGAGTGTGCCTACTACTTTGGAGGCTCACGGATGGGCAACGACAACGGCAAGCTGAACTTCGACCCGATCCCCGTGAGCGGCGCGCCGCGGCCGGAGCTGCCGAAGGTCCCCGACCTGCCGTCGAAGCTCGCGGCGGCGAAGCCGCCGGAGCCGACGCCGGCGGAACCGGCGACGCCGCCGGCCCCGACGCCGACCTCGTGGCTGCCGGAGTCCGTGTGGCAGGCGTTCCAGCCGTCGCGGACGAAGGGCGTGCTCGCGGCCGGCGTCATCAGCTTGCTCGGCGGGGCGGCGACCATGCGGTATGTTTGGCCGCCGAAGCCGACCGCGACGGCGCAGGTCGAACCCGACCGCCTGGTCGCCCCGCTGCCGGCGACGACGAACGGCACGGCCGCGGACTCGTTCGCGGGGCAACAGAAGGCCGAGCCGGCTTCACCGCTGGCCCCGCCGCCGACGGCTACCACCGTACCGCTGGTGAAGACGGTTGAATTGCCGTCGCTGACGTTGCCGACCGTGGCCGCCTCGCCACCGGCCGCGGCCTCGCCGCTTCCCGCCCTCTCGCCGCCGTCGCTTCCCACCGCCGCCCCGGCCCTGCCGCCGATCGGCCTCCCGGTCCCGGCCGCGACCCCGCCGGTCGCGACCTCGCCGCCACCGGTTCCCGAACTCAAGATCGACCTCCCGAGCATCCTGCCGGTGCAAGGCACGGCCCCGATGACGCCGTCGCCCGCCCCGGCCCCGGCGGTGTCCCCACTGCCCGTTCCCACCACGACGACGGCCCCGCTCGTGCCGCCGGTCTCCACCGGGACGGGCACGGCCGCGCCAGCCGCGTTGCCGCTCCCCGCGATCACGGGGGCCGCGCCGATGGCCGTCAGCCCGCCGGCCCAGCCCTTGCCGGAGGTTAAACTCGACCCGCCGCCGATGACCGTTGCCACGTCGCCGACGCCGGCGGCCGCGCCGGACCCGCTCAAGTTGCCTCCCGTGACCGCGACGCCGACGACCGAGAAGAAGCTCGAACTGCCGTCGCTGGAAACGCCGCCGGTGCCGCGGATCCCCGTGACCGGCGCGGACCCGACGAAGGTTCCCGACATCGGCGTTCCGAAGCTGCCGGAGATCGGCCTGTCGCCGCCGCCCACGCCCGCGCCGAAGGTGGAACTGCCGGCGGTCGCGGCCGAGGTGAAGCCGGCGGCCGTCGCCCCGGCCCTCGAACTGCCCGTCGTCGGCGCGCCGCAGCCGGCCGCCGTCGCGACCGCGGCGAAGACCGACTACGACGTGGACCTGCACTACGTGAAGGGCGGCGACAGTTGGGCGTCCGTCAGCAAGCTCCACTACGGCGACGAGCGGTACGCCGAGGCGCTCAAGGGCTACAACCAGAACGCGGCCCTGACGCAGATGCAACGGGCCGAGGTCCCGCCGATCCACGTCCTTCGCAAGAACTTCGCGAGCGTGATCGGCCGGCCGGTCGAGAAAACCGGCGAGTGGAACACGATCACGCCGTCGAGCGCGACGGAACCGAAGCGGTCGATCACCGGCAGCGGGTACAAGACCTACGTGGTCCCGGCCGGCGGGCGGACGATCAAGGAGATCGCGGCCGACGCCTACGGCGACGAGGCCCGGTGGGGCGTCGTGTGGGAGTCGAACCCGAAGCTCGTGCCGGACAAGGCGATCCCGGAAGGGACGAAGATTTACCTGACCTCGCAGGCGAAGATCGGGGAGTGACGTTCTGAAACGCGAAAAGCCCAGGCACGGCCGTGCCTGGGCTTTTCGCGTTTTTGTCTTTAACTTACGGCCCGATGGCGGACCCGCCGCGCTCGCCGGTACGGATGCGGACGGCGTCGTCCAGCGACAGCACGAAAATCTTGCCGTCGCCGACCGTCCCGGTGTCGCCGGTCCGGGCCGCGTGGACGATCGCCTCCACGGCCGCCTCCACGAACGGCTCGTTCACCGCGATCTCCAGCTTCAACTTCGGCAGCAGCCGCACTTGCATCTCCTGACCGCGGTAGACTTCCGTGTACCCCCGCTGCCGGCCGCACCCGCGGACGTCGGAGACGGTCATCAGGTACACGTCCCGCTCCGCCAGCGCCCGCTGAACGTCGTCCAGCTTCTCCGGGCGGATGATCGCAACAATCAGTTTCATGGTGGTGATGGTGGGATGAGGTTGTGTGAAGAAAGCCCCCGGACGAACGTCCGGGGGCTGACGGGCAGGCGGTTAGCTCTCGACGGTCGTGCTGACGCCGCCGCCGAGGGCGTCGGTGAACAGCTTCTGCAGGGCGCTCTTCATCGCCACCGGGTCGCCGCCGCGGAACCGGAACTTGTTCCCGCTCACGGTCGTGACGTACGGGTAGATCGCCCGGAACTCCTTGCTCGGCGGGTTCTCGCTCGGCTGGCAGAGCTTGCTCCAGACGGTCATCAGCTGCGCCTCGGACGGCCCGGCCACGGTCACGGCGAACCGCTTGCCGCCGCCGTTGGCCGGCGGCATCGTCGCCGCCTTCGGCTCCAGCGTCGCCCCGCCGTCCACGTCCGGCCCCATGTCCACGCCGACTTCCCCGTGCTGGCTCAGGTCCAGGCCCATCGCCTCGTCCTTCGGCGTCACGGTGAACCCGAGGGTCTTGTCGATGACGAGGACCAGGATCGCCGTCACCACGAACGCGTAGACCGCGGACAGGGCGCACGCCTTGATCTGCCACATGATCTGCGACGCCCGGTCGTAGGTGACCGTCTTGCCTTCCACGATCGTCTTGCCGGGGAACGCCCCCTCGGGCATCTCGGCCCCGTAGGCCCACAGCGGGATGCTGACGAAGAACGCGGTCAGGATCGCGCCGAGCAGCCCGCCGACGCCGTGGATGCCGAAGGCGTCGAGCGAGTCGTCGTACCCGAGGACGCTCTTCGCCGCGACCGCCCAGTAGCAGACGATGCCGGCGAGGATGCCGATGGCCAGCGCACCGCCCGGCGTGACGAACCCGCTCGCCGGGGTGATGGCGACCAGGCCGGCGACGAGGCCGGACGCGAACCCGAGGGCCGTCGGCTTGCCGCGGTGCAGCCACTCGACGAGGAGCCAGGACAGGCCGGCCGCCGCGGCCGCCGTCTGGGTGAACGTGAACGCGGAGATCGCCTGGGCGTTCGAGAACAGCGCGGACCCGCCGTTGAACCCGAACCACCCGAACCAGAGCATCCCGGCCCCGAGGAGCGTGAGCGTCATGTTGCTCGGGTGCATCGCCTGCTTGCCGTACCCGATCCGCTTGCGGAGGACGAGGACGGCCGCCAGCCCGCTGAACCCGGCCGCGATGTGGACGACCGTGCCGCCGGCGAAGTCGATGGCCCCGTTCGCCCCGAGCAGCCCGGCCGCCGGGAACACCTGGACCGGCGGGTCGGTCGCCGCCACGTTCACCTTGTTCGCCGGGTTCCAGTCGAACGACCACACCATGTGCGCCAGCGGGTCGTACACGATCGTCGTCCAGAGCAGCGCGAACAGCAGGTACGAGCCGAACTTCACCCGCTCGGCGAACGCCCCGGACACGAGGGCGACGGTGATGATCGCGAACATGCCCTGGAACATCGCGTGCAGGTACAGCGGCAGGTTCGTGTTCGGGAAGCTCTTGAACTGGTTGAGCGTGTCCACGTCCGCGGCCGCGGCCTTCTTCTGCTCCTCGGTCGCCGTCGCCGGGTCAAGCCCCTTCTCCTTCAGGATGTCGTCGGCCGTCTTCGTCGTCCCGAGGGCGGCCGAGGGCGGCAGGAACATGAGTTCCTTGCTGAACCCGACGACGCCGGCCTCGATCGGCTTGCCGTCGGAGTCGGAGCTGATCGAGAACTTGAGCGCCGGCGTGCCGAACGCCAACGCGTACCCGATGACCACCCACTGCACGCCGACGAGGCCGAGCGCGACCATGGTGTGCATCATCGTGCCGAGGATGTTCTTCCGCCGGGCCATGCCGCCGTAGAACAGGGCCAGGCCGGGCATCATGAGCATGACGAGGGCGCACGACACGAGCATCCAGGCGATGTCCGAGTACTTGTGCGCCGCCGTGGTCGCGTCGGCGGCCGCCTTCGAGGCGGCGTCCACGTCCGCCTTCATCGCCGGCGTCTTGGCCGGGTCGGGCGCGGCGGCGTCTTGCGCGAACGCCCCGTCCGCGGCAAAGAGGAAGAGAGTGGCGACGAGCATCGCCCGAACTGCGAGATACACGGGCACCTCCTGATGAGGAGAGGAACGGATTTCTGGACCAAGCCGCCCCAACGCAGCCAGTGTGCCGGGAAGATGGTGAAAATGAATTGACCTAAAAGGTTCAATGAGAAGAATTAAAGGCGATCATGCGAAAAATCGCGATGCGATAATAAGCAGTGAGTGCCATCAAATAAAGCAGATGTGCCCAGATACGGGGCAATAATTTGCGTCTGTAGATTTATCCGGCCCCGCCTGCAACTCTTACACGCCGATTTACAGAATCCGCGGTGATGAATTGTTGAGCATTCCAATGAAGATTCGTCGCAAAGCTAATTTTATCATCATCTTGCAACAAGGCAGTGGGAGGGAAGGCGAGTTTGGCACGACCCGTGCCTAGTAACAACTATCAGCCGGATGACCCCCAGACGGCTGAATGGTCGAGGATCGTCTGTCGATCTTCCCCCAAGAGCGGCAGCGGCTCACACCCCCGAGCCGACGATCTCGACCGATCACGCACGAAGGAACCCCCTGAAACCCGCGGGCCGGCAGCTCCCCCAGCTGCCGGCCCGCGGTCGTTTGACACTTCGATCCCCGAACTCCGGTTTGAGTTCTAACGCCCTCGCGAATCACCGGCGAGCCGAGCGGCGGAAGCCGCCGGGGTAGGAGTTTACCCGCGGCGTACGCCGCGCGGCGCGCCCCGATTAGCCGCGGCGCGCCCCGGATCGCCATCGACACATCGCCCGCGCTCATTTCCGTTCTCCTTCCGCCGGCGGACGCTTATAATGCCCCCATTCTCGCCGACCCGACCGAAGGCTCGCGTGCCATGAACAACTCGCCGATCTTCGTCGCGCCGCCGAACCTCAAGCTGCCCGCTGCCCCGCCGTCCCAACTCGCGGCCGGTGAGACCGCCGACCTGCTCCGCCAACTGCTCGACGTGCAGAAGGAACAACTCGGTCTCGCGAAGCAGGCCGCGGCCGCGGCCGACCACCAGGCCCGCTGGCGGAACTTCCTCGCGCGATGGCAGGAGGAGTTCCCGGACGTGGGGCCGGCCTGCAAGGAAGTGCTGCCGGTCGTCGAGCGGGCGTACCTGCGGATGATGCTCGAACTCGCCAACCGGCTCCGCGGCGACGACCCGGACGACCTGGAGAACGAGTACACGCTCGCCGAGTTCCTCGACAAGTACGGCCACCGGCTGGCGCAGCTCGGCACGATCGTCAGCCAGCTCTCGCCCCTCGCGGACGCGACCCCCGCGCCGCCGGCCAACGAACCGGACCCCACGTAACCCCGCGGCCGAGGCCCGTACATCGGACATGGACATCCCCGCGGCGGATTTGAGTCGGATTCGGGAGCTGTACACGCAGGGGCGGTACCGCCAGGCGCTGGCCGCGTCCGCCGCGTTCGGCCCGCTCGTCGGCTGGACGAACACCCCCGCCCGCCTGCTCGCCGGCCGCCTCGCGATGCAACTCGGCGCGCCGCGGCTCGGCCGCAAGCTGCACGCCGCCGCCTTCCGCAGCAGCCCGTCCAACCTCGAAGCCGTCTACTACCACGCCCGCTACCGCTTCGAGCGGTTCGGCCCGCTCGCGAGCTGGCGGTTCATCCAGGACCAGACCGACTGGGCCGACGCCTCGCCGGACCTGCGGGCCGACTGGTACGCGTTCAACGCCTTCGTCATGGCCCGGCTGCACGACTTCGACCGGGCAGAACGCTTCTTGAATCAGGCCGAGTCGCTCGCCCCGCACCGGGCGTGGATTCAGGTGGAA
This sequence comes from Limnoglobus sp., assembly GCF_059499385.1. Classification (NCBI taxonomy): domain Bacteria; kingdom Pseudomonadati; phylum Planctomycetota; class Planctomycetia; order Gemmatales; family Gemmataceae; genus Limnoglobus; species Limnoglobus sp. The sequence goes on from NZ_JCABYM010000145.1 coordinate 12,252, forward strand.
CGCGCCGCCGTGATGGAGGCGAACGACCGCCCGGCCGAGGCGCTCGCGGCCGCGCGGCGGGGGATGGAGCTGCAGCCGTGGTTCCGCCCCGCGGTGCAGGCGGTCGCCCACCTGTTGCAGAAGGCCGGGCAGGACGCCGAGGCCGCATCGTTCTTGATTGAAGCGACCGAGCATCTGGAGAGCGGCATCGTCTCCGCGCACCTGGCGGCGCTGCAGATCGAGCTGGGCCGCCACGCGGACGCGGCGAAGAGCCTCGACCGGTACGAGGAGCTGTCGCCGCTGCTGGAGAAGGAAGGCAAGAAGTGGCTCGCCGCCCGCCGCGCGGACGTGCGGTACACGCTCGGCGACTTCGCCGGGGCGGGAGAAACCGCGGCCGCGCTGGACGACGAATTTTATAAACGGTTCGCCGCGAACCTGACGGGAAAGACCGGCGGGCCGCGGAAGACGCTCCTCGCGGTGCCGAACTCGGTCGGCGAGCCGCCGACGGTGTACGACCTGCTCGGCGGGTTCTGGAACCACCCGTTCCCGAACCCGCCGGCCGAGTGCCCGATGCCGGCGGACGGCCTGCCGGACGCCGGCGAGCGGGCGCGGGCCGAGGCCGCCGGGTGGACGTGCCGCGAGTTCGCGCTGACCGCCGAGGTCGCCGGCGAACTGATCGCCGCCGGGCTGCCGTTCCTGCTCACGCTCGTCGAGGTCGGCGTCAGCCAGACGCGGCTGGTCGTCGGCCACGACCCGCTGCGGGAGAGTGTCTTCCTCCGCGACGGCCACGAGAACAAGCCGGCCGAGGCCCCGCTGCCGGTCGTGCTGAAGCGGTACCCCGCGACCGGCCCGCGATGCATGGTCGCCGTCCCGACGGCCGAGGCGGCGCGGCTGAAGCCGTTCGCCGACCTGCCGGACGCCGAAGGGTACGACCGCCTCTTCGCCATTCACCAGCACTTCACCGGCGGCAAGCAGCACGACGCGAAGGGACTACTCGACGCATTCACAGCGGAATACGTCGGCCACCGGCTGGCGAAGGTCGCGGCCGTCCTGTGGGCGCGGCTGACGGCGCACCCGGTCCTGCTGCTCGACGCCGTTGACGCGCTGCTCGAAGACTTCCCGGACGACGCGACGTACACGCTCTCGAAGGCGGCGGCGCTGCGGGAACTCGGCCGCACGCGCGAACGGCGGGCGGTGCTGGCCGCGGCCGCGGCGAAGCCGGACGCCGACCCGCTGCTGGTGCAGTCCTACGCGCAGATGCTGCTGGCCGACTGCCGCTGCCAGGACGAGGCCGAGCGGCTGTTGCGGCAGTCCGTGCGGGTCCGCCCGCAGGCGGCGGCCGGGTACTTCCTCCTCGGGTCGCAGCAGTGGGAGCGCGGCGCGTTCGCGGCCGCGACGGACCTGTACCGGTTCGCCGCGTGCCTGGACGAGCGGGAGGAGCAGTTCGCGGACGCCTACTTCCGGGTGGCGAAGTGCCGCGACCACGTGCCGGAGGCGCTGCGGCTGTTCCAGCGGCGGGCGACGAAGACGGACGCCCCGTTCCCGCCGGCCGTGCGGGCGCTGTTCAACGCGCTGTTGGACCGCGACGAGCCGGAGCAGGCGTTCGCGGCGGTGGACAAGGCCATCGACAAGTTGAAGGAGCCGGTCGGCGAAGTCGTGCCGCATCTTGCTCTTTCTCCCTCCCCCCTTGGGGGGGAGGGCCGGGGAGGGGGGTGGGCG